>JBDSPX010000209.1:0-3442 GCA_039930065.1 Dokdonella sp. | reverse complement strand
GCACTCGGCGCGCAGCTGTATTTCTGGGCGAGACTCGCGTATCTGCCAACCTATGCTGCGGGTATTCCTTATCTGCGCACGGTGATCTGGGGCGTAGCGATCGTTGGCCTGGCGATGGTGCTTGGTGGCCTTTTCTGAGCCGCGGTAAATTCGTGAACCAGGCAAAAACCACCACGACGTTGCTACAGTCTGAGTCCGCTGGCAGTCGAATCGAAATCAATGGCCGCGCGCCACGAATCGAAGAGCTCGCGTTTCTGGCTCAGGTCAACTATGGCCATTTCACCTCGATGCAGGTGCGTAATCGCAGCGCACGCGGTCTTTCGCTGCACCTGCAGCGGATCGCCAAAGCCACCCGGGATCTTTTCGGCAGCGAGCTCGATACTGAGCAGGTCCGCCGATGGATGCGACAGATTCTGGACGAAGCCCCGGCTTCCCTGCGCATCACGGTTTTCTCGCAGTCGCTGGACCGGAGCTTCCTTGAACGCCCGGTGCCTGCCGATGTGCTGA
Organism: Dokdonella sp.; assembly: GCA_039930065.1. Classification (GTDB taxonomy): domain Bacteria; phylum Pseudomonadota; class Gammaproteobacteria; order Xanthomonadales; family Rhodanobacteraceae; genus Dokdonella. The sequence goes on along the minus strand of JBDSPX010000209.1, from coordinate 2,935 downwards.
TTGCATCGAGCCCTGCGCGAGCGGCACGAACGGAACCGCTGCGCCTGCAATCGATCCGACATGAACGTGTCCTTCCGCATATCAAGCACGTCGGTACTTTTGGCTTATTCCACGAGTGGCGTCAAGCCCGCCTCGCCGGATTTGACGATGTCGTCTTCACCACGGCAGACGGCGAAATCTCCGAAGGTTCGATCTGGAATATCGGGTTTTGGGATGGTCAGCGCGTGATCTGGCCGAGTGCGCCCGCCTTGCCCGGAATCACTCTGCAGCTGCTCGATTCCGGATTGCGCGCATTGGGCATCGAGACAGTCATCCGTCCGATTTCCCTTGATCAGATGAAGGGCTTTCGATGTGCCTTCACGATGAACTCGGGATCAGTAGGGCCGATGGTCACATCGATCGATACGCAGCATTTTGAATTCGATGGCGAGCTGGAGAAATTGCTCGCTGCGGCCTATGAGTCACAATCACCGGAATCCATCTGATCGACGCCCGAGTCCCTGCGCTGGCGGGCGATATGGAAATTTGGGCGGCCCTTGGATTCCCGGGCTGGAGCGGACGGTTCGCGCCCATTTCTACATTGACCCAAACGTTTCATTGAGCCCCGCGATCTTGCCGTTGCGGTCATTGGTTTTGGCTATCCGCCCGCTGTTCAGCGTGAGCAGATGCTTGATTGTGACCATGAATCGCTGCGTGGGGAGTGCGCAGACCTGAGCCGACTGTTAGGGTGCGGCACTTACTTTCGAATCCAACGAGCGTCCAAGTTGCAATCCGTATCCGCATACCTGCGCATCGCGCTCAATGCTTCAATCATTACTCTGAACACACTGATCCACGCCACGCCTCTGCTGGTGTTGGCGGTGATCAAGCTACTGATTCCAATTCACGGTTTTCGCGTGGTGGTCTCTCGTGTACTCGTGCAGATCGCGGAGAGCTGGATCTGGGTCAATAGCGCCTTGGTCACCTACACGGCAGGCGTCAATGTGAAAGTGGAAGGTTTGAACGGCCTTCAGCGAAAAGGCTGGTATCTGGTGATCTGCAATCATCAGAGCTGGGTGGACATCCCGGTGTTGCAAAAAGTCTTCAACCGACGCATTCCGTTCCTGAAATTCTTTCTCAAGCGCGAGCTGATCTGGGTGCCGGTGCTTGGCCTGACCTGGTGGGCACTCGATTTTCCTTTCATGAATCGTTATTCGAAGGACAAGCTGAAAAAACACCCCGAGTTACGCGGAAAGGATACCGAGGAAACGCGCAAGGCTTGTGAGAAGTATCGACATCTTCCCGTGTCTGTCATGAACTTTGTCGAAGGCACGCGTTTTACTCAGGAAAAGCATGATCGGCGGCGTTCGCCTTACGAGAACCTTCTGGTGCCGCGATCAGGCGGCATTGCCCTCGTACTCGGTGCGATGGGCGAGATGCTCAATGCGATTGTCGACGTGACCCTGATCTATCCGGCCGGTCGGCCGAGCGTATTGGACCTGCTTGCCGGCCGCATCCGTGAGGTCAGGGTGATTGTTGATGTCATCCCGATACCCGTCGAACTGGTCCAGGGCGACTACGAGAATGACGCGGGCTTCCGCGTTCGATTTCAGGCTTGGCTGAATGCGCGATGGGCACTCAAGGACGCCCAAATGATCAAGGCCAGCTGATCATTCCCTCGATCACGGCGATGGTATCGCCGCCGATCCAGATACGGTCCGATGCGTCCATCGATACCTCGACGATACCGTCACGCCCCACTTCGCGACCCTGACTGGCTCGATAGGTTGAACCGAGCGTAGCGAGTCTTCCTTGCGCGTGCAGCAAGGCGGCAATCGCCGCATTCGCGCTGCCCGTGACCGGATCTTCGGGAATGCCATCGGCGGGACAGAACGCGCGAACAACCAATCGATAGTCCGCAGAGTCGCTGCAGGCAAAAACCGCGACACCGACGGCATCGGTGCTCAGGCAAAGTGCCGAGATCAGCACCAGCTCGGGCTGGTAACTTCGTACGGAAGCTTCGTCGGGTAGTTCCACGATCAACCACTCCGGACCGTTGTTGGCGAGCCGGGAGGCGCGTGGATCGAAGCGTGCGCTCTGCGTGAACATGGCGGGCAGCTGCTGTTGTAAATCTGCGCTCAGTTCGCGGATCGAAGCCTCGGGTGTCTGCACGCGGGTTTGCGTGCGCCCGGGTTTTGTCGAGACGACGACTTCGAGCAATCCCGCCGCGCACTCCTGAATCAGTCGCCCCTCAACCGGGCTGACAATAGCGGCCTCGACAGCAACCCAGGCCGCGCCAACGCTCGGATGACCGGCGAAGGGAAGTTCCTGGCGCGGCGTAAAGATGCGAACACGGTAATCAGCCTGCGCTGTTGTTGGCGGCAACAGAAAGCTGGTTTCGGAGAGATTCGTCCATGTCGCGAAGCGTTGCATGGCGGCGCTGTCCAGACCTTCGGAATCGATGACCACCGCAAGCGGATTGCCGAAACCGGCTCTATCTGAAAACACATCGACTTGCATGAAGCGGCGCTTTTTCATGGTGCGGGATTCCATTTGGCGAGCCGTCATCATGCCGATATCGAGCATGGATGCCGAGCCCTGCTAGAATTCGCGCCCGCGTCGGGCCGCCATTCACGAGATGCATGGCTGCTCCATTTTCCAATCCAACCGTTGCAGGTATCCCCATGGGCAGAGGCCCGAGTATCGAAGGTCGCAAGAACGCAGAAGACGCGAAGCGCGGCAAGATTTTCACCAAGCTCATTCGCGAGATCACGATTGCCGCGCGTGACGGTGGCGACCCGGCGACCAACGCGCGTCTGCGACTCGGCATCGACAAGGCCTTGTCGGCGAACATGACCAAGGACACGATCGAACGCGCGGTCAAGCGCGGCTCGGGCGCGGACGGCGCGGACAACATGGAAGAATTGCGCTACGAAGGCTACGGCCCAGGTGGCGT
>JBDSPX010000208.1:0-4598 GCA_039930065.1 Dokdonella sp. | reverse complement strand
TTGGAAGTTTCAGTCGCCTGGTTCTTGCGTGGCTTTGACTTGCCGATCAGACAACTCTCGGCGAGCTCAAAACGATTGCCGTCCCAGCGCATCAGCGCGGATTTTTCCAGATCGAAATCGGGAAGGTTGCGGCCGGTCGGATTCAATTTCAGGGTTTTCAACTGACCTTGCCAAGCACCTTTCTCATTGCCGCCACTGATGGCAAGCGACAGGCTCGCGGGTGTCCCCTCGGCATCGAGTTTGAGTTGATGCGAGGCCTCGTTGCCATCGCCTTCGATCACCAGCGTGTCGAAATGAACATCGCCGCGCGTTAAATTTTCTGCCTTGAGGGTCAATGCGCCAGCGGGCTTTTCGAGATTCTTGAGCTTGGCGACGAGCTCCATTGAATCGACGCGAACGCCTGACCACGCGAGCTTTTGACCCGATGCGTCACCGTCGATATCGAGTTGCGGCCACTTGCCGCTGACATGCACGTTGCCCTTGGCGCTGCCGCCGGAATCAGGCAACCAGTCATTGAGCGAGGCAATATCAAATCGAATCTTCGCGTCGGTCTGACTGCCACCGCTGCCTTCGACTGCGAGCTGACTGCCGCCGGATTTCAACATCAGGCTGCCGTCGACGATGTAACCGGGTTTCATATGCAGATCCGCAGACCCGCTAAGCGGCTTCTGGCGCAGGCTGCCGCCGACCTTGCTCAATACCAGCGTCGCATCGGGCCCTTGATCAGTCTGGGTGCCCGATGACGTCAGTACGAAATCGATTGCACCGGGCCAATCCGCAAAGAAGGCGCCGGGGTTCAGATGATTCGCCGTTGCGTCGATCTTCCAGCCCATGACTGGCTGAAGTGCAATCGTGCCTCTCGCATCGAGGCCACCATCGGCTTGCTTGAGGCGCACTGTGTTGAGCGTGATCGCTTGCGCAGTACCGCTGATATCGAGATCGATGTCCGCCAACGCGCCGGGCGGACCCAGCGCGAGCGTGCCCTTCGCGGAGAACAGATCGACACGGCCGTCGATCGTGACTTCGCCGTGCGTGGCGAGGGGCTGACCCACCAGATCTTCGGGCAGTTCGATGTCGTTCCAGATGGCCTTGAGATTTGCGCTGAGCGGGTTTTCGGTTGTATCCAGGGTACCGGTCAGGTCAAACGCTCCGGTGGATTCCGGGGAGGTCAGATGCAGTGACTCGATCGTGACGATGCCGTCATTGAGGGCGAGTTGCAGTGGGTCGAGAGCGAATTGATGTGTGTCGATCGAACCGGTACCGCTGAGATTTGCGTGTCCTCGATCGCCACTGCCCTGGAGGTGTAGAGCCACATCCCCAAGCGTGCTTTCAGGAACGATCGCCTTGGCCGCGAACGTCGGCACATCGAGTTGCAGGTTCCACGCCGCCGCTGCATTTTGTGTAATCGTCACATGTGCAGTCGCAGCGGTCGGCCTGGTCAGGACCACATCGAGCCGCGCCTGCTTGCCGTCGCTGTGGCTTTTGATGACACCGGCAAGATCAACATCGCCCGCGCGCCAGGCAAACGTGGTTTCACCGTCGCCGGAGTAGCCATTCAGCGTGGCCAGATTTCCGTTGAGATCAACGCTGCCATCTGGCGAACGCAGCGCCAGCTTCTTGATCAGTACGCCGTCGCGTGTCCAGCCACCGGTCAGATCAAGACGATCCACGACGAGAAGCGGATTGCCGTCCTGGGTGATCGTTGCGTGTTCGAGAGCGAGCTGATCGACGAGGATGTCGATCGGCGCAGTCAGTGAAAATGGGCTGGAGGGCTCGGCCTTTGGCGCAACCGTATTCAGCGCGATATCGACATCATTGGCGGCGAGCGTCTTGATCGAAATGCGACCGCCGAGCAAGGCAAGAACGTCGAGATCAATGCTGGCATGTTTGACTCGCGCATCAACGCCACCCGCGGTATCGACATAGCGGACATCGTCCAAAAGAAGTGGGCCGGACAGCGTACCGTCGAGCTTGCCGATGTTGAGCTTGTCGTCGAGGGCCGATTGCGCTCTCGCGACAACGAATCGGGCGCCCGATTGCGTGTTGAAAATCCAAAGCAGCGCTGCGCCGACAATCAGCAGCAACGCGAGCAGGGTCCAGCCAATCCAGCGCAGCATGCGACGGCGCGGTTTCGCTTCGGTTGTTGCTGATTCGGGATGTCGCGGCGCGTTCACAGATCCGGCCCTATGACGATATGCAGTTCAACGCCACTGGCAAACTTGTCACCGATGGGCGTGCCGAGATCAACGCGGACAAGGCCGACCGGTGAGCGCCAGCGCAGGCCTAATCCGGCGCCAACCTTGAGGTCGAACTCCTTGCCGCTGAAGGCATCACCGGCATCGACGAAGGCGGCTGCGCCCCACTTGGGCGTGAAATAGTATTCGTACTCGGCACTGCCAACGACAAGTTGCTTGCCGCCGATGACCTTGGGTTCGTCAACGCCTTCGACAAACACACGCGGACCGACCGTCTGATAGCTGTAGCCGCGGATCGAGCGGTCGCCGCCGGCGAAGAAACGCAATTCGGGGGGCAGTTTGCCGAAATCGCCGACCTGGGTGTAGCCGACCGAGCCGCGTGCGATGAAACGACTGTTGTCGCCGATGCCGCGGATCCACTTAGCATCCGCGATAATCTGCGCAAAGCTGGTATCTGAAAGCAGGCCCTTCTGGCCGGCGCGGGCAGCCATCGTCAGCGACCAACCCTTGCGCGGAAAATTGAAATCATCCGCGCGTTTCTTGCTCAATGAAATTTCGGGATAGAGCAGGGTCGTGCTGCCCTTGATGTCGGCTACCTTGAAATCACCGGTAAGAAATTGCAGGCCGATCGTACGCGTCCAACCGTGCCAGATTTTCGAATCGTTCGCCGCGAGACGCAGCGTTTTCGATTCGCTGGTCTTGGTGTTTTCGTCGCGATAGGTGATGCCGAAGTTGAAACTGTGGTTGTCGTTGCCAGGCAATGGAATTTGATACAGCGTTGCTAGGGTTTTCAGGCGCTGCGCGAGGATCGTCTCGAATTTCATCTTGTGGCCGTGCAGATTGACCCAGCGTCGCTCGACCCCGCCACGGATACCCGCGCCAGTATCGGTGCCGACGAAGACACCTCCCGTGTAGACGGTGCGCTTGGCCGGGGCGAGCGTTACCGCGATCGGCACCTTGCCATCGGTCGCTTTTTCGGTATTTGGCTGTACCTGTGAAATCGAGAAATAGTTGGCGTCGAACAGGCGCTGCTGCAGCTCAAGAAGTTTTTCCTGCGAGTAGTAATCGCCGACCTCCCAAGGAATGAATCGCTGCATGAATGCATCCGGGAACTGGCCGCCATCGAAATCGGTATCGGCGAATCGATAGCGCTCGCCGACTTTCCATTCGAGCTCGATCTTCGCGGTGTTGCTGGTGCGTTCGACCTCGACACGATGCGTGATGATTTGCGTATCAAGGTAGCCTGCGGCGAACAGCGCGGCATGGATGGCTGCCTTGCTGCGCTCGTACTCGGCGTGATCGAGGCGCTGACCCTTTTTTGGCGCAAATGCAGCGCGCGCCCTGTCGACCGATTTCAGTCCGACGGTGTCGCCATCGATACGAATATTGACCTCGGTGATCCTGACCGGATCACCGGGTTTCACGTGCAGCACGGCTTTGAAGTCCTGGCCTTCATTGGCGAGATCGCCTTCGACGCTGACGTTGTAGTAACCGTAGGGTTCAAGTGCTTTCTGAATCTGACCCTCTGCGCGCCGGTACAGGCGCCGAACCTGGGCGCGGCTGACTTCACGTTTGGTGTACTGCTGCAATTCGAGTGCGCCGAGCGCAGCGGAGCGTAGCTCGTCATCGATACCATCGAGCTGCACACTCACGTGCGCGGCGATTGCCGGCATGGAAAGTGCGCACAATACAAGCGCGAGCAGGGCAGATCGCTGCGGCGAGCCGTGGCGACTGAGGATCGGGGAAGGGGCAACGGTCATGGGTGATGTATAACAGGGCACGCGGCAGAACGATGTTATGTGCAACTCCCGCGTTCATGTTCGAGCCACGATTGCCTTGCGCTTGTCCCGTTCATTTCGTCGAATCAAGCGGTCGCATCGGAGGGTTGATGGGCAATCCAGGCACCGATCAGCGCCGAGGCATACGGAATCGCTTGCGCGGCGAGAATGCCGATCCACAATTTGCCTTCGGTGTAGTAGATACCATTGGAATAGGCCATGCCGATGATGGCGACGACAAGTGCAATGAACATCAGCAGTTCTTCGCGCACCGAGCTGAACGCGCTCGGCTTGACGCCGAGGCGACGACTCTTTGCCGTGCGCACGAACTCGCCCTTCTTGCGCCACAGTCCGAGGAAGATGCCGCGCGCAATCGCGTGACTGAGGCCCATGCTCGCGATCGACGCCATGATCGTGTCGTACCACGAACACGGCACGCGCTTGCGATACAGCACAATGCCGAAGAACACCTTGCTGATGATGAAGCCGATGATCGGGATCAGGAAGAGCTCCATCGGCAAGGTAAAATATTGTGGCCAGCCGACCATGCCGATCGTCCAGACAATCGCCATCATCGTGAACACGAGATGCAGGGCATCGGCGAACCACGAGAACCAGCCGGTCA
>JBDSPX010000207.1:0-4313 GCA_039930065.1 Dokdonella sp. | reverse complement strand
ATCACCTTGGGCGACATCGGCGAGACCATTCAGAAATTCGCTGAATCGCGCAACTTTTCGGTGGTGCGCGAATATTGCGGACACGGCATCGGGCGCATCTACCACGAAGATCCGCAGGTGCTGCATTACGGTCACGCGGGAACCGGTCTGACCTTGAAGAAAGGCATGACCTTCACGATCGAACCGATGATCAACGCCGGCAAGCCGCACACGCGCTTGTTGCCTGATGGTTGGACCGTGGTCACCCGCGATCATTCGCTGTCGGCGCAGTGGGAACACACGATCGCGGTCACCGACGATGGTTTCGAGATCCTGACGCCCTGGCCGAACGCGGCCTGAGAAAAATCCAATGAACGGCACCGCTGCATCCACTGTGCGTGTGCCGCCACTACCCCGGTTGGCCAAGCCGGTGCCTCGCGTGGGCGTGGTCGGTCCGGCCAGATTGGCCTTGCGTCAATATCTCGTCGACTACGATCGCGATCTCGCCGGTGCCTTCCGCGAGCATGCGGATGCCGAACGCATCATTGCCGCGCGCACCACGGCGGTCGAACACATGCTCGCCTATGCGTGGCATTCCTGGCTCGGCGAAACCGTCAACGCCGCGCTGATCGCGGTCGGTGGGTTCGGTCGGGGCGAGTTGTTTCCGTATTCCGCTGTCGATTTGCTGATCCTCACCGTCGAAACTCCCGAGCCGCGCGTGATGCGCGCGATCGAGGCGTTCTGCGCGTGCCTTTGGGATCTCGGCATCAAGCCGGGTCTCGCCGTGCGTGATCTGGCCGGTTGTCGTGAACTGGCGGCGCAGGATGTCAGCGTCTACACCAATTTGATCGAAGCGCGTTTTCTGGTCGGCTCGCGCGAGCTCGCGGAAAATCTTCTGGCGCCATTGCCCGATGAAACATTGTGGAGCCCGTCGCGATTTCTCGAAGCCAAGAAAGCCGAGCAGGCGACACGCCACCTGCGCTTCGGCGACACCGCGTACAACCTCGAACCACAGCTCAAGGAAGGCCCCGGTGGCTTGCGCGATTTGCAGCTGATCGGTTGGCTCGGGCGAACCATCGCGGGCTCCACCGACCTGCGATTGATGGTCGAAACGGGCCTGCTCGATGTGACCGAGGCCGACGCGCTGGCTTCAGCCAAGGCGACCTTGTTTCGTATCCGCTATGCCTTGCATCTGCTCGCGGGGCGCGCCGAGGAGCGGTTGCTGTTCGATTTCCAGCGCGAATTGGCAAAGAGCCTCGGCTATCGCGATGAGCACGCCGACAACCTCGGCGTCGAACAATGCATGCAGGATTACTACCGCGCCGCGCGGCGCATAGCCGGGACCAACGAAGAGTTGCTCGCGCGCTGCAGTGAAATGCTGGCGACGTCAGTGACACATGCGGAGAATCTTGGCGGTGGCTATCTGCGCATCGGCGAACGACTCGATGTCGACGACAGCCATCGGCTCGGCGAAGAGCCGCGCGCCTTGATCGAACTTTATGCGCTGATGGCCAGCGAACCCGGCATTCGCGGCTTGCGCGCCAATGCCTTGCGTCAGGTGCGACTGGCCCTGACCAATCCATCGCTCGATTTCAATCAGCCCGAGGTGTTCGCATCGTTACGCGAACTGTTTGCGCGCGGTGCGGTGGCAGTCGAGGCAATCGCCGCGATGGCGAGGCACGGTGTTCTTGCGCGATTGATTCCCGGTTTCGCCAAAGTCACCGGGCGCATGCAATACGATCTTTTTCATGTTTACACCGTCGATGAGCACACGATGCGCGTGCTGCGCTTCATCGCGCGATTCGCCAGTGAAGAAGGTGCGCGGGACTACAAGCTCGCGCATTCGTTGTATCAACGCATCCCGCAACCGGCATTGTTGCTGCTCGCCGGTTTGTTCCATGACATCGCTAAGGGCCGCGGCGGCGATCATTCGGTGCTCGGCGAGGAAGATGCGCGCGAATTCTGCACGCGCCTCGGGCTTCGCCCCGCGGCGATCAGTCTGGTCGCCTGGCTCGTGCGCAATCATCTGATCATGAGCGTGACCGCGCAGCGGCAGGACATTACCGATCCGGCCGTCGTACATCGATTCGCCGAGCAAGTGGATGACTGGGAGCGCCTCGATTATCTGTATCTGCTGACCGTCGCCGACATCAACGGCACCAGCCCGAAATTGTGGAATACCTGGCGCGATCGACTGCTGTCGGATCTCTACGCGGCGACACGCTATGTGCTTCGTGAGGAATCCGGCGAGTTGCCCAAGGCCGATGAGCGCGTCGCCGAGACGCGCCTGCGTGCCGAGGTGATGCTCGAACCGAAGGGCATTGACGAAAAGACAATCGAACGGATCTGGGCCGACTTCCCCGAAGAAAGCTTTCTGCGCTATCGGCCCGAGCAGATCGCCTGGCAAACGGCCGCGATCGCCGCGCATGGCAGCGCTGGTGACGCGCTGGTCAAGGTCAATCCGCTCGGCGTGCGCGGAACCACCGAGGTTTTTGTCTACTCGCCGGATCGCGATGGATTGTTTGCGACGATCACGGCCGTGCTTGATCGTGCGCATCTCAATGTGGTCGAGGCGCGCGTGATTTCGGCGCATTCGGATCGCGTGCTCGATACGTTTTTCGTGCTCGATGCGGCCGGCAAACCCTTGCTCGATGCCGAACAGGTATTTGCGGTCGAACAGGCCCTGCGGGCCGCGCTCGATCAGTCCGAGTTGAGCGAGCAGCCCGTGCGCCGCGTGCTGCCGCGAACGCTGCGCCATTTCCATATCGTGCCGCGCATTGTTTTCAGCGTCGTCGACGGGCGCACGCGGCTCGGACTCGTCTGTACCGATCGTCCGGGTCTGCTCGCCTCGGTTGCGCAAACCTTCCGTTCGCTTGGGGTGCGCGTGCATGATGCGCGCATCGCGACGTTCGGCGAGCGCGTCGAGGACTTTTTCCGTATCAGCGATGAAAACGACCAGTTGCTCGATGAGGCTGGACAGGAAACCCTGCGCGCCCGCTTGCTCGAACAGCTCGATTTGCGCCAACCCGAAACTCGAAAGGTCATGCATGCCAACCCTTGAATCCATCATCGATGCCGCGTGGGAACGCCGCAGCGAACTCAGCAGCAGCGATATTGAACAAGAACTGCGCCCCGCCATCGAAACTGCGCTCGATTCACTCGAAAGCGGCAAGGCGCGCGTCGCCGAACGTCAGGAGGATGGCAGCTGGCTCGTCCATCAATGGCTCAAGAAAGCCGTGTTGCTGTATTTCCGCATCAACCAAAATCGGGTCATGGATGGCGGTCCGATGCAGGCCTGGGACAAGGTGCCATTGCGCTTCGTCGATGCCGATGCAGAGATATTTTCGACAACGGGCGCGCGCGTTGTACCCGGTGCGCTGGTGCGGCGTGGCGCGCATGTCGCCGCCGATGCCGTGCTGATGCCGAGCTACGTGAACATCGGCGCGCATGTCGGCGCGGGCTCAATGGTCGATACCTGGGCCACGGTAGGTTCCTGCGCGCAGATTGGCGCGCGCGTGCATTTGTCGGGCGGCGTCGGTATTGGCGGCGTGCTCGAACCGCTGCAGGCCGGGCCGACCATCATCGAGGATGACTGCTTCATCGGCGCACGCTCGGAAGTCGTCGAAGGCGTCATCGTCGAGCGTGGCAGCGTGATTGGCATGGGCGTGTTTCTCGGCCAGTCGACCAAGATCTACGATCGCTCGACGGGCCAGGTCAGTTACGGTCGCATTCCTTCCGGCAGCGTCGTCGTCGCCGGTTCGTTGCCGTCAGCCGATGGCAGTCACAGCTTGTATGCTGCCATCATCGTCAAGCGCGTTGATGAAAAGACCCGATCGAAAACCGCCATCAACGAGCTGCTGCGCACATGAGCATCGATGTCTATGGTTTGAACAAGTGCGACACCTGCAGCAAGGCGCGCAAGTGGCTCGATCGTCACAGCGTCTCCTATCGTTTTGTCGATTATCGCGATGAACCCGCAACCCCGGCGATGCTCAAAAGCTGGGCTGAGGCGGTCGGTGGATTTGATGCGCTGGTCAATCGCAGCAGCACGACCTGGCGCAATCTCGCGCCGACGCGCAAATCACCGGGTTCGGCTGCGGAATGGAGTCTGCTGATTCGCGAATATCCGGCCCTGGTCAAGCGCCCGGTTCTCGTGATGGCCGATGGCAAGGTGCAGCTCGGATTCAATGACAAGCTTTACGCCAGTTTGTTTTCCTCATCGATCTAAAGATTGCTCCCCCTGGGGATTTAATTGAGCTCCCTGTGGGAAGCGGCTTCAGCCGCGATGCTGTTCCAGACCATTGCGACAAAAAGCATCGCCCCCAAAAGGGGAC
>JBDSPX010000206.1:0-2596 GCA_039930065.1 Dokdonella sp. | reverse complement strand
GATGACGCCGCCGCCCAGCGCGATCACCGTAGCGTCGCGACTTGCACCAAGACGCGCCAGTGCGTCGAGCACGCGGGCGACGTTGTCGAAGGTTTTGTATTGCTCGCCGTCCTCAAGGATCAGCGTGCAGTGATCGAGGCCCTCCAGACCAGCAACCACGCGCTGCAGATACAGCGGCGCGATCGTGGCATTGCTCAGCACGAGTACATGGCGACCGCGGATCGCGGCTCGCCAGGATGTTGAGGTTTGCAGAAGGTTGTCGCCGATATGGATCGGATACCTTCGATCACCGAGTGCGACATCAAGCTCAATCATGGGGTGGGTTCCGTCTCGATAGGTTGCCAATGTTTTGCGATCAATGCGCCGACATGGCGGGCCATGGCCGCGCTACTGCCGAGACTGGACGCGCTGATGCGCAAATCGGCGGTCTCGTTATAAAGAGGGTTGCGAAGTTCGGCCATGCGTTCAAGTTTTTCACGTCGATCCGGCACTTTCAGCAGCGGCCGTTGGCGATCGGCTTGCAGACGATTCAATTGGGTATCGACATCGGTATCCAGCCAGATCACGAAGCCGTTGCTGCGCAACAGTTGGCGATTGTGCGCATCGAGTACGGCGCCGCCGCCCGTTGACAGCACGATGCCGCGTAGGCGAACCAGATCGGCAAGCAAGTCACACTCGCGTTTGCGGAAACCCGCCTCGCCCTCGATTTCAAAAGTCAGCGCGATACTCGCTCCGACGCGCGCCTCGAACTCGACATCGAGATCGAGGAATGCCATGCCCAACTGGCGCGCGAGGCGGCGACCGATCGAGGTCTTGCCTGCGCCCATTGGACCGATCAGGAAGAGGTTGGCTGAAGGATTCATGGGCTGATGCTAGTTCAATGCAGCATCGTCCGGCGAGTATCGCCTTGCCGACATTGTTTGTACCGAGACACAGACCTTGCTCCCGATAACGGCTGGGGCGGTACTATCCACGGGTTTCGCGATGGCGGCCACGTCGCCGGAGATGTCCATGCACCGACAACAGACGCTGCCAGAGATGACAGGTTCACTGCAGAGCGAACTGCAGCCGCAGATCTATGCGGAGCTGATGAAGCTCGCACGCTCGCAACTCGTCCGCGCCGGCACCATGTCGCTTGATGCGCCTTCGCTTGTGCATGAAGCGTGGTTGCGATTCTCCGGTCAGCCTGCCGTGGCCAATGCCGGGAGAAGCGTATTCTTTGCCTATGCGTCCAAGGTCATGCGCGCGGTGATCATCGACTACGTCCGCGAACGCAAGGCACAGAAGCGCGGAGCCGGCGAGGCGATGCTGACTTTGACCACAGGACTCGCCAACGCGGTCATCGCCGAGGGTGGCATCGAGCAGTTGCACGATGCGCTGGAGGCGCTTGAGAAGATCGATCCACGCTCGCATCAGATCATTGAGCTGCGCTACTTCGGTGGACTGACCGAAACAGAAATCGCCGAGGTCATCGCGGTGTCGTTGCCGACGGTCAAGCGAGATTGGCGAAAGGCGCGTGCGTTTCTCTTCGATGCCATGGCGACCATGTGATCGACGAGGCTGCGCAGCCTGACCAAGGCCCGGATCCGGCGCTCGAGCTTTTCGCGCAATGGTGCGATCTCGATGAAGCAGCACGCAGCGTATTTCTCAAGCGGAGCGCAAGCGCGGATGCCGCGCTGCATGCGCGACTATTGGCACTGGTCCGCGCCGACCAGGAGGCCGATCACGCGATGTTCCTGTGCGGCGATGCTGTGCTCGATTCAATTGCTGCAGAAGCTTCCACGGTCGAGCCAGAGCAAGTTGGACAACGCATCGGTGCATGGATCCTCGATCGCGTACTCGGTAGCGGCGGAATGGGCCAGGTCTGGCTTGCGCGTCGCAGCGATGGGCAGCATGAAGGGTTGGCCGCAATCAAGATGCTGCGTCTTGCGCTGGCCGACGTGAGGACGAACGAGCGGTTTGCCCAGGAAGGTCGCATCCTCTCGCGTCTCACCCATCCGCATATCGCGATGATGCTTGATGCGGGGTTCGGAAATGATGGCCAACGTTACATCGTGCTCGAATATGTGGATGGTGAGCGCATCGATCACTGGTGCGACACGCATCGGCTCGATCTCGCCGCGCGGCTGGCCATATTCCTGCAGGTCTGCGCGGCGGTTGCCCATGCGCATGCCCACTTCATCGTGCATCGCGACCTGAAGCCATCGAATATCCTTGTGATTGAGGGTGGTCAGGCGAAACTGCTCGATTTCGGCATCGCCAAGCTGCTTGAATCCGACCTCAGCGAAATGGCGCAGGTGACCGGTGAAACACTGGCCGCGATGACCCCCGGCTACGCTGCACCCGAGCAAATCACCGGCGGCGCGATCACCCAGGCGACCGATGTCTATGCGCTCGGGGTGATCTTGTTCGTGCTGCTGGCGGGCCATCGACCGCATGGATCGGAACGTTCTACGCCAGTGCAACTGGCGCGCGCGGTGGTCGATGGCGAGCCGCGACAACTGTCCACATTCGACGCGGATGAGAATCTTGGCGCCATCGCCGCCGCGCGACAGTGTTCGCCTCTGTCGTTGCAGAAATTGCTGCGCGGCGATCT
>JBDSPX010000205.1:0-2695 GCA_039930065.1 Dokdonella sp. | reverse complement strand
CGCGCGAGCAAGGTCAGTACCGATGACAGGTCGAGTCTGCCCTGGTGGATTTCAACCGTGGCCAGTTCAACGCGCTCGAAACGCTGATCCGATGGACGGGCGTCGCAGCCATGCAGGATGAGGGTGGGCACCGTTCCATCAAGAATATTTGCCGAAGCCGGCGAACAGAGATCCCGATCAAGAATTACGCGCAACGGTGGAACCGCCTGGGCGTCACCCTCGGCCGACATCGGCAGGCGCACGGTCAGGCTGGGATCATCGGCGAGCACCGTGCCGATACCGCTCAGGATCGCCGAACTGCGCGCACGCCAGCGCTGGACATCCTCACGCGCCGCATTCCCGGTGATCCATTTCGATTCGCCACTGGCCAGCGCGGTACGGCCATCGAGGCTCATCGCAAGCTTGATCCGCAACCACGGTCGCTTGCGCTCGATACGTGAAAAAAATCCGCGATTGAGTTCGCGCGCGGCGATCATCATCAGCCCGCTATCAACGATGATTTCTGCATCACGCAATGTCTTGACACCGCGACCATCCACTTCAGAAAACGGATCGGCATGCGCAATGACGACGCGCGCCACACCGGACGCGATCAGGGCATCGGCACACGGTGGTGTGCGTCCGAAATGTGCGCAGGGTTCAAGCGTCACGTAGGCGGTCGCGCCGCGCGAGCGATCACCGGCTTCGTTCAACGCGAAGACTTCGGCGTGCGGCCCACCGGCAACTCGATGCCAGCCACTGCCGACTATTTTTTCGCCGTGCGCAATGATGCAACCGACGCGCGGATTGGGCTGAGTCGTGAACAGACCGCGCTCGGCCAGTCGAAGCGCCTGCGCCATGTGCGCGTGATCAATGGCGCTGAAGTTCGCCTCGCTCACGGCCACGGAATCACTTTACTCAGCCTTTTCCCTTGCGCGGGATCACTTCACCGAGCAAAGGCAACTGCAGCGTTTCGAGCCCCGGCAGATCGCGTTCGAGATTCTCGATTTCCTCACGGAACGCCTGCACGTCCTCAAAGCTCCGGTAGACGGAGGCGAAACGGACATAGGCAACCTGATCGAGTTTCTTCAATGCGTGCATGACCAGTTCGCCCACGCGCATCGACGGGATCTCCCGCTCACCGCTGCGACGCAGATCATCGATCACGCTGCGCACGGCGGAGTCGACTTGATCACTCGGTACCGGCCGTTTCTGCAAGGCACGATTGAAACTCGTGCGCAGCTTGCGCTCGTCGAACGGCTCGCGACGACCATCCGACTTGACCACAGCCGGCAATTTCAATTCAGCCGTCTCGAACGTGTTGAATCGCTCGCTGCATTTCTCGCACTCACGCCGTCGCCGAATCGTCGAGCCATCGTCGGACACGCGCGAATCAATCACGCGGGTATCTTCGTGCTGGCAGAACGGGCAGTACATCAGGGCGACGGGAATCGAGAATGGGGAATGGGGAATGGGTTTGAAGCTGCTTCGTGCGATGCACGCAGCGGAAATCGGGAATCGAGAATCGAGAATGGGTTTGAAGCAATCCGCGCAAACTTGGCGGAATGCTCCAAGTTCATAGGAAACCAGCTCTTACCGACTCCCGATTCCCGATTCTCTATTCCCGGCATTCCTTCCATTCCCGGCATCTCAGCCATACACCGGATACCGCCGGCATTGCGCGGTGACTTTTTCGCGGACGGCGGCGATGACTTTTTCATCGGTTGGTGCGTCGAGGACGTCGGCGATCCAGTTGGCGAGGTCGATGCAGTCGTGCTCGACGTAGCCGCGCGTGGTCACGGCCGGGGTGCCGATGCGCAGTCCGGAGGTGATGAACGGCGAGCGCGGATCATTCGGCACGGCGTTCTTGTTGACCGTGATGTGGGCCTTGCCGAGTGCGGCTTCGGCGTCCTTGCCGCTGCTGTCCCGACCGATCAGGTCGATCAACATCAAGTGATTCTCGGTGCCGCCCGAAACGATCTTGTAGCCGCGTGCGATCAAGGTCTTGGCCATGGCTTTGGCATTGACCACAACTTGCTTCTGATAAACCTTGAACTCGGGACTCAGAGCTTCGAGGAAGGCCACGGCCTTGGCCGCGATCACATGCATCAAGGGCCCACCCTGGATTCCGGGGAAGACGATCGATTGCAGTTTCTTCTCGCGTTCCTCGCCGAGGCCCTTTGCGATGACGAAGCCGCCGCGCGGGCCGCGCAAGGTCTTGTGCGTGGTCGAGGCGACCACATGCGCGTGCGGCACGGGATTCGGATAGACGCCCGCGGCAATCAAGCCCGCGACATGGGCCATGTCGACAAAGAAGATGGCACCGACCTTGTCCGCGATCTCGCGCATACGCGCCCAGTCGACAATCTGCGAGTAGGCACTGAAGCCGCCGATCAGCATCTTCGGTTGGTGTTCCACGGCGAGACGCTCGACTTCGTCATAGTCGATCAGGCCATTCTCGTCGACGCCGTACTGGACAGCATTGAACAACTTGCCAGAAATATTCGGTTTGGCGCCGTGGGTCAGATGCCCGCCGTGGGCGAGGCTCATGCCGAGGATGGTGTCGCCGGGCTGGAGCAGAGCGAAAAATACAGCCTGGTTGGCTTGCGAGCCGGAATGCGGCTGCACGTTGGCATAGTCGGCGCCGAACAACTCCTTCAGGCGCGCGATGGCGAGACGCTCGGCAACGTCGACATGTTCGCAACCGCCGTAATAG
>JBDSPX010000204.1:0-14225 GCA_039930065.1 Dokdonella sp. | reverse complement strand
TCGCCGTGATATTGCCGAGCGAGGTCGCTGGTAATGGAACGACGGCGGGCAGACCGCCGCTGGCAAGATGGCGGGTCAGCCAGCCGACATTGTTGCCGGTGCCGCCGCCGAAGCCAAATTCGAGATTCGCTTGCGCATCGAAATGGCTGCGGATGACCGGATTGGGCTTGGATTGTCCGGCCGCGACGATAAAAGCCAGATGATTCTGATTGAACAATGATTGAAGACCGGTCGCGCGCGGATGCAAGGCCCAGGTAGTTCCGTTGAGTGGCAATGCCGCGCCCGTACCCGAGGTCGGGATACGCGTGTTGGTTCGGGCGGTCATATAGTCGGCCCGATACGGGCTGCTGGCACCTGGCGGCAACAGGCTCAGTCCATCCATTGCGCCACGCAGGAAGATCACAACCAAGGTGTCGTTGGTTGCTGTAGCGGGTGCTGTGTCGGGTGGGGCGAAGTAGGCGAGGGTATTGCTGCTGGCTCCAGCGGCAAGTGTCGCAACGGTGCAACCCTTGAGAAAGTCGCGGCGATCGATATCGGTCATGTCAGTACTCCTCAGCGACGCAGGAATTCAGGGCTGCACAGGATCAAACCGATCGCGGTACGCAAGCGCGCGATCGTGTAGTGCTGCGAAAGGTTGTTGAGATTCCAGGTTCCGACATGTGCGGGATGTCCGCTGTCAGTGCCGTCGGTGGTCAGATCCAGCACAGCGGTGGCGGCCACGTTCTGGCGCAGGAAATCGACGGCAACCGTGTAGGTCGGATTGGGTCGATAGCCGAGGATTCGATCGCACCAGTAGCCGATGATATTGGCCGACGTGCGCTGTGGAGCCGTGAAGGCGGCCAGAGTCTGTGCCTGAACATCAATCAGGAAGGCATAGGCGTTGTTGTAGCTTTCGGTCTGATGCATTTCGAGCAGGCGCGGCAGCATCTTCAGGGTCATGCCGAGCGTGCCAGTGCTCGACCAAGCGACAGGATCATCCGGGTAGCCATTAGGCGCGGGCCAGTAGAACAGCTTGTGCCCGGCGGCCTGCAGGCGGCCCATGAATTCCTCGGTGGGCGTGTAGATTGCGGTGTAATCGGGCTTCGGCGTGAAATCGGCACCGGTCGAACGCATCGCGCTGACTGCACTGAGCGCCGGGCGCTTCATGCCGGTACCCCAACTGGTCTTGAACTCATTCGATTGCAGAATGACTTTCAATACTTGTGTAATCTGGTCGCTGGCCTGCCAGGCCTGGTTGAACATGGTCGTCGCGCTGTCAATCAATGCGGTCGACGGATTGCTGCCGACAAAACGCTTGCATAGCTTGGTCGCAACATGGCGCGCAGTGCGCGGATGGCGGGCCAGCATGTCGAACAAGGTGACGCCATCGGCTTGTCCCTGCGATGCCGGGAAGTAGCGCGCTAGGATACGTTTGACACCTTGGTCATGCGCGCTCGAGTTGTAGGCGAACCCGCCAAGCGGCACACCGTTGATCACGCCGTATGGGTAGGTCGAGCCGGAAATGGTCCATCCTGTCAGCGCACGCGCCGCCTCATAGACATCGTCATCGACGTATTTGAGTCGCTCGTACTCGCCGTCCGGCGCTTGCCAATTGCCGAGCTGGGTCATGTTGGCGAAGCTGTCCGGGTTCTGCACGATGCCGCCGTAGTTCTCGGCGCCCATTGTGTGCAGCTCAAATAATTCGCGTGCGTAGTTTTCATTCGGATGCGAGGAGTCGCTCGAATACAGATCGAGCATGTACATCATCGAGGCCGATTGCCCGACCTCCTGCATCATCGTGCGAAAGTTGCCAAATACATGCGGCCGGATCGCCAGCCGATCAAACGCCGGAAACATCGGACCGCCGTCGTAGTCCCAGCCGAACACGCTGAAATGGTCGTGCCAGAAATCGACCATGACTTCGAACAACTGACGCTGGCTGTAGATCTGCCGGATCACCGTCATGCATTCGGTCTCGGCGATCGGCTTCATGCGTAGCGAATAGTCGTTGGTCACCGCATGGTGATCGGTCCAGAGCTGATTCGGCGTCTTGTTCAAGGTGACGAAGCCGGCGCTCGTGACTCGCGAATCGCAAGCGCTGTCATTGATCAGAACCGGATCGAGCTGGCGATTCACCCAGGCCGTCCAGCGCGCATCGTCGTTGCCTGCAAGCGCAGTGAAGGCGGCAAGCTCGGCTGAGGTGTAACCAAACGTGCAGCGGGTGAGCCAACGCGCCGGCGACGGCGGAAAGCTCAGCGCATCCGGACTTTGCGGCAGATCCTTGTTGAGAAAACCGTCGCGCCCGGGGCGACGCTTGGCCAGCGACGGATCCGGATCATCAACCCCCACACTGCTGAAGAGCGCACTGAACAAGCGTCTGCGCGAGGCTATAAAGGCGGCGCTAGGGGCTGCGGCCATGACTCGGACTCCGATAGCTGATGATCGACGGTAATACGGATTGCGGATGCCGTTTACGAGAGCGGCAGCGAATCTCAATACAATAGACCACGCCTTGCAGCAATTTGCTGTGACCCGAATCGCGCCCTGCATACGCGAATCGAGACATTGGCCCTGTTTACAGGTAGGGCCTTCGCAAGAAACATGACCGAAGACTCAACAACATTTCTTGATGGACGCGCGATCGGGCGTCGCAAGTCCAGCGCACTCTTCGACAATCTCAGAGCCTGTCCAGATCCCGATCCGCGGAGGTGAACGATTGGGGTTGGCCTGAGTTTTCAGCGTGCGATGTCGTGGCGGCCATGGGCCGATCACCGCATCGAGGGTTGATGCGAACCGGGCTGGCAAGCGCACCATCGAATGGTCCGACCGTCGGCACGACGCGGCTCGCGCGAGGTTCACATGAGATTTGCGCGACAAAAAAAGGCGGGGCCGTCGAATGGACAGCCCCGCCCCATGGTTTCGCTGGTTCTCGCTTAGTCGATCTCGAAAGACTGCAGCATTATCGGGGTCGAGGTCGTCGCGGTGGCCGATTCGTCGCCTGGTGCGGGGTCAGGCGTCGTCGAGACTACCGTTGCGGTATCGACGACCATCGTCGGCGGAGCTGCCGCATCAACCGTGACGACCAGCGTGAACACCGCAGGGCCGCTGACGAAACTCGCGATCGTGCAGCTGACCGTGCCGGTGCTGCCCACGGCAGGCGTCGTGCAGGACCAGCCGCCTGGCGCGGTCAGCGAAGTGAACGTGGTGTCAGTTGGAATCACGTTGGTCATCGATACGTTGGCGGCCGCGCTTGGGCCGTTGTTGTCCAAGCTGATCGTGTAGGTGATCGGCTGCCCGTTGACGACAGTGGAAGGCGATCCCGAATTGCTGATGACCAGATCTGCCGAGGCGGCTACCGTCGTCGTTGCGGTCGCCGAATTGTCGCCCGGTGACCCGTCGCCATTCGCCGACACAATCGTTGCGGTGTTGCTCAATACGCTGCCCGAAGCGACGCTCGCATCGACCGCGACGGTCAGCGTGAACACATCACTGCTGGCACTGAAGTTCGGATTGTCGCAGGTGATCGTGCCGTTGCTGCCGACCGCGGGCGTCGTGCACGACCAGCCAGCAACGTTTGGCAATGAAACGAAGCTCGTTCCGGCCGGCAGTGCATCGCTCCACGAAGCCGTCGGCGCGACTTCCGGGCCGTTGTTGGTCGCGGTGATCGTATAGGTCAGATTGTTGCCGGCGGTGACCGGATCCGGCGCATCGGTTACGCTGATCGCGAGATCGGAAATCGCGAACAGACCGACCAGGATGGGGTCGTGATCGGAGGCTCGGTAGGGCGAGGCGGGCTGGAACACGACGCGTGGCGGCACCAGCGCCGAACCATCGGGCTTCTCCTCGAAAGCCGCTTCGCCAACGTCTTTCACTTCATCGCTATAGTCGAACACGGATGCTTCGTCAGCGTTGATGTGCCAGGCACTGGTGCCGGTGACTTGGTTAGCCAGCGAAGTCGATGCGAACGCATAGTCGAGATGGCCGAGTTCGCCACCGAATAGATACGAATACGCGCTGCTGCCGGCGAAGGCCGTTTCGAGGTCGTTGTAGCCACCTGCCTCGATCGTCGTGATCGGCGTCTCCATCGCATAAGCGTTGAAGTCGCCGAGCAGGAGCACATCGGGATCACCGGCAGCAGGGATTACGGTCCCATTGATCCAGGTCAACAGGCGGCTGGCTTGCGCCGTCCGCGTTGCCGCGAAGCAACTCTGGCCATCGCCGCTGTCGGTGTCGCCACCGGTCGCACCGCCACAGCCCTTCGACTTGAAATGGTTGGCGATGACGGTGAAGCGCTGACCAAAAGCCGGATTCGTTGCATCGACGACGTCGAAGGTCTGGGCAGTTGGCGGTCGGTTGTGGATCGGATCAAGATCAGACAGCGGTGCGCCGACCGGTGAGACGACTCCGGTTCTGTAGATCTGCTGCACGCGGATCGCATCTGTGCCCAGAGTGCCGCCTGTATTTACAAAGGCAAATGGATGAGCGCCGCCGCACCTCGCGTTGATCGCGCCAAGCAGGTCGGTGATGCTCGCGCTCGCCATGCTGTTCTCGAGTTCCATGAGCGCCATGACATCGGGGTCCAGCGCGCACACAACGATCGACAGGCGCTCACGTTGGCGATTGAGTTCGGCCACGCTGTCGGCGCCGCGACAGTCCTGGTTTGCGGCAGGACCGCAGGGACCGCTGCTGTTGCTGGGCGTCGTGTCGATGGTGGTAAAGTAATTGAGCAGGTTGGCACCAGCAACATGAATCACGCCACCGACCACCGGAGGACTCGCCGGACGCGGATTTGCCACCGTGAATGTCGCGGGGTTCGCGGATGTCGGACGAATTCTCCAGCTTGCCGAGGCGGAGCCAGGGTTGGAAAAATCCAGTACGCCAGTCAGGCCGTTGACGATGTCACCGCCGCGGAAGAAATCAGTGCCTTGGATGCCGACCGAGAAGCCTCCGTTGGCGCGTGGATAAAAGATGCTCTGCAAGCCATCGGCGTCCGAGAGATATGTTTGCTCGACGTTGTTCTCGTCATCGAGCACTACGCGGCGGCGAGCGACACTATCGAGATGCGCTGCGTTTCCGGCCACATCCGGGGCGGTCGTTTCGGTGAACGTCTGCGAGCGACCGCCTTCGGTAAGAATCACTTGGCCATAGCGACCCAGCTCAAAATAGTCGGCGACGGACAGGGCATCGACGAAGACGACTTTCATGCCCTCGCGCGATTCGTAGTATGTGTTGATGTCACCGATGACGGGCAGGTCAATCGACGCTGGTGTGATTTCCGCGAGATGATTGGCAGCGTCGGTCACGACCACTGATCCGGCGACTGTGGCGGAAATTTCAGTCAGTCCGGTGAATTCGGAGACCGTTCCGGTCACGCGAACGCGTTGGCCCTCGGCGACTGCCGTTATGCAGGTATTGCAATAGACAAAAATGCCCTCTGACGTGGCCGGATCGGCATCTGCGTCGGCATCTTCTTCCTGAAGAAAGAAGCCCTTCAACTGGTTGGCGCCCTGATAATCTCCGATGACCACGCCTTCAACGCTGACGCTGCTGCCAGGAATCGGCGTGGAAGCGCCATTGCCCTGCACGTCGTGGATGAAGGTGAGATCGTCATTGACGATCGTACCGAGACCTTGGCCGTCGGTGAGGATCGCGTTGGTCGCATTGGTGATGTTAACGAAGAACGTCTCGCTGGATTCCGGCGTGGTGTCTCCGTTCACCAGCACGTCGAACGTGTAGGTGCTGCTGCCCGCGGGAATCGTTTGCCCGGTCAGTGTTTTCGTCGTGTAGTCGCCAGGTGCGACAGCCGAGCCATCGGCGGTGGCGATATCAAACGTCACGCCGCCGGCAGGCGCGGGTGCAGAAAGGCTGGCGGTGAATGTAAAGGTCGTGGTTCCGGCGTTGCCCTCGTTGAGGCTGACGTCGTTGATCGTGAGATTGGGCGCCGCGTCGTCATTGACGATCGTGCCCTGGCCTTGGCCGTCTGTGACGGTCGCGCCAGTGACATTGGTTACGTCGACGAAGAACGTTTCATTGATCTCGGGAGAGGTATCGCCGTTGACCAATACGCTGAAAGAGTAGGTACTGCTACCGGCAGGAATGGTTTGTCCGGTCAGCGATTTCGACGTGTAGTCAACGGGTGCGAAGGCAGTGCCATCCGCGGTCGCGATATCGAAGGTCACGCCGCCTGCGCCGGCGGGTTGCGACAAGCTCACGGTAAACGTGAAGGTTGTCGTCCCGGCATTGCCTTCATTGAGCGACACATCGCCGACAGTCAGGGCAGGGCCTGCTGCCGCGCCATTCGGGGTCAGCGAAAAATCGTCGACTGCAAGACCGTCATCGGCGCCGGTCGCGTCGGGGTCGGTCCAGCGCACCCAGAAGGTGGCTCCATTCGCGATCGTTAGCGAACTGATGCTGGTCGACAGTGCGCTGCGATCGGCTGCCGCGTTGCCATTCTTGATGCCCGCGGTAACCGTGTCAGGTGTGACGAAATCGAGCGCAGCAACCGCCGACCACGTGCCGGTGACCAGATCCGTGGCATCGGTGCTGTAGGCGAAATTGATCTGGTCGGTGCGGGCCGCTGTGCCAAGACGCCACTCTTCACCGGTATAGGCAACATCAAGACTCGATATCGCCGTGCCGGTATTGTTCGTAAAACAAGCGCCGAAGGTAGAAATCAGGGTACCGCTGCGCAGCGAGCCGAGCGCGCGATCGGTGCTGGCCGCAGCGCCATAACTGTTGGTGTCGCCCGTACCGGAGCCGCCGGTGTCGACCGCGTACTGCTCGTTGTCACGCGCGCCGCCCCCGCTTTCGGTCATAAACCAGCCCGGTATGGTCAGATTATTCGTTGTCGAACCGGCAACATTCGACAAGGTGTCGAAGTTCTGCGTCGACGCCGACCCAAGCGTCGTCAGGCTCACGCACTGGGCTTGAGCCAACGAAGAAATGCCGCAAAACAGGATGAAAACAGACAGGCCGCGCACACGGCGCGGCAGCAACAAAATCGACATGGAGGATCCCCTGAAACCCGGATGGAATGATTCGGATGCAACTATAACGCCGCTTACACGACTCGGATCGATCGTTTGGTCTAATCGAGGGTCCCGACGATGAAATCCGCAACGCGCGATTCTGAAGCTTCGTCGTTGCAATTCAAAGTATGCGCGGCTCGGGTTCGAGTAGCACACCAAAGCGTGACTTGACCTCGGCGCGGATCCGTTCGGCCAACGCCCAGACTTCACTTCCGGAAGCAGAGCCGAGATTTACAAGAACAAGGGCGTGTTGTTCGGAAACCGCTGCATTACCTTGCTGCAAGCCCTTGAATCCGCACGACTCGATCAGCCAGGCGGCAGAAAGTTTGACGAGCGAATCATCGGCACTCCAAACCGGCATCAGCGGATGCGCGTGGCGCAATGAATCTGCAAGTCCGTGATCCACCAACGGGTTCTTGAAGAAACTGCCGGCGTTGCCGATCAGATCCGGATTGGGCAGTCTGCGTGTGCGAATGCGTGCGATCGCTTCGGCGACGCTCGGCGCGGTCGCTGTGTCGATATTCATTTCGGCGAGTTCTTCGCGGACTCCTGCGTAGTTGGTCTGCAGTTCACGCTGGCGTGGCAGGGCAAATTCAACGGCCGTAACGATGTAGCGATCGCGTTCCCGCTTGAACACCGAATCGCGATAGCCGAATTGACATTCTGCATTCGCGAGCCGCACGAGTGTGTTCGATCGACGATCCCAGGCTTCGACCTCGACAATGAATTCGCTTACCTCAACGCCGTACGCGCCGATATTCTGGATCGGCGCGGCGCCAACAGTGCCTGGAATTTGCACGAGGTTTTCGAGTCCACAATAGCCGCGCGCCAACGACCAGCGGACGAGGTCGTTCCAGTTTTCGCCAGCCTCGACGCGGATGCGCGTGTCCGCGCCATCATCGCCAAGCTCCTTGATGCCGAGTGCTGCGATCGACAGCACGATGCCCGGCCAGTCACGCGTAAAAAGGACATTGCTGCCTTCGCCGAGGACCAACAGCAGTCCTTTGCTGACCATCGGATAGCCAAACAATTCATTCAGCGCTTCGACGCGGCGCACATCGATCAGCAAATTGGCACGCGCCGGAACGCGAAACGTGTTGCGACCTTCAAGCGACGCGTTCTCTACCATCGTGTAGCCGATGCCTTCAACGATTGCTGCGTCGACGTGGTAGCGCTTTTCACTCATGCGGAGACTCGCGCGGGCAGGGCGCGGATCGCTTCCACCGATTCGCAGATCAAGCTCGGGCCGCGATAGACCATGCCGGTATAGAACTGCACAAGACTTGCTCCCGCAACAATCTTGGTCGCTGCATCGGCTCCACTTGAGATGCCGCCGACGCCAATCAGTGGCAGCTTGCCACCAAGCCGTGTGGCCATGCCGCGCAGTACGGCGGTGGATTTCTCGAACACGGGTTTCCCGGACAGACCACCTGCTTCGTTTGCGTAGCGATGCCCGGTGATGGCGCTGCGATCGATCGTCGTATTTGTGCAGATCAAACCATCGATCGAACTGGCCAGCAATACCTCGGCGATAGAATCGAGCTCGATTTCGCTCAGATCCGGCGCGATCTTGAGCAAAATCGGCTTGCGC
Source organism: Dokdonella sp. (assembly GCA_039930065.1). Taxonomy (GTDB): domain Bacteria; phylum Pseudomonadota; class Gammaproteobacteria; order Xanthomonadales; family Rhodanobacteraceae; genus Dokdonella. The sequence goes on along the minus strand of JBDSPX010000204.1, from coordinate 5,627 downwards.
TTGCGATCACGTGCAGCATAACGTTCGCCCGCCTCGCAGATTTCGCCAATGAAGCGACGCAGGGTTTCCTCTTCCTGCAAGTCGCGCAGTCCTTGCGTGTTCGGTGACGAAATATTCACCGTGATGTAACTCGCCCGCGCATACACGCGCTCAAGGCAAAACAGATAATCGTCGATCGCGTTCTCGTTTGGCGTGTCCTTGTTCTTGCCGATGTTGATGCCAAGCACGCCATCGAATCGCGCGCGCTCGGCATTCACGACCAGCGCATCGACGCCGCCATTGTTGAAGCCGAGTCGATTGATCACAGCCTCATGTTCAGGCAGGCGAAACATGCGCGGTTTTGGATTGCCCGACTGCGCCCGCGGCGTCGTCGTTCCAACTTCGATGAAGCCGAATCCGAGTGAAGCCAGTGCGTCAACATGTGCGGCATTCTTGTCGAGGCCAGCGGCAAGGCCAACAGGATTCGGGAAGTTGATGCCGAAGGCTGTGGTCGGCAACGGTTGCGGCTTGCTCGCGAGCATCGGATTGAAGCCGGTTCGATACGCCGTCTCGATCGCCCTCAGCGAAAGATCATGCGCACGTTCGGCATCAAGGCAAAACAGCAGCGAGCGGGCGAGGGAATACATCGATCAATGCCAGTTTGAAAAGCCAAGGCCCAGCATAAGAATGCCAAAAAACATCAGGATGAAGAAAACGCCAATTGCCAATTGCACATAGCCGAGGATCAATCCGGCAATCGCCAGACCGTCGCCTTCGACCGTTCCAGGTGGCATCCGTCGAATCTCGCCGCGCGCGATATGGCCGCAAATCACTGCAACGAGCGCGCCGATGATCGGCAAGCCGACCCAGGTGACGATTCCGAAAATGAGGCTTGCGATCGCGGTACCACTGGTTCGTATCGGTTGATTCATGGGTTCCTCCAGCCAGACAGTTTAACCGCAGGCACGGGCAAACGCGTGTTACGGGAGATCAGGATCACTTGTAGGAGCCCGTTTACGGGCGAGCTTCCCGAAGATTTGCGAAGTGCTCGCCCGTAAACGGGCTCCTACAGAAAATCGCTCCGCTCGGCGCGAGACTCAAAGAAAAACCGGCCGCCAAGGCGACCGGTTTTTGTGTTTCTCAATAGCAGAGGTGCTCGATCAAAACTCGAACTTGATGCCCTGGGCGAGCGGCAATTCGTCGGAGTAGTTGATCGTGTTGGTCTGGCGGCGCATGTAGACCTTCCAGGCATCCGATCCGGATTCGCGACCACCGCCGGTTTCCTTCTCGCCACCAAACGCGCCACCGATTTCCGCACCCGAGGTGCCGATATTGACGTTGGCAATCCCGCAATCGGATCCGACCGAGGACAGGAAACGCTCGGCATGCTTGACGTTCTGCGTGAAGATCGCTGACGAAAGGCCCTGTGGCACATCGTTGTGCATCGCAAACGCTTCGTCGAGCGACTTGAACTTCATCACATAGAGGATCGGTACAAAGGTCTCGGTCTGCACGACTTCGTCGCTGTTCTTGAGGCCCGTGATGACAGTCGGCAGGACGAAATTGCCCTTGCCATCCTTCGCCGCGCCGCCGGTGGCGACCGTGCCGCCTGCGGCCTTGGCCTTGTCGATCGCGCCGAGGAACTGCTTTACCGCTTCCGGGCTGTTGAGCGGACCCATCAGGGTCTTCGCGTCGGTCGGGTCACCGATCTTGCCTTCGACTTGCTTGTACGCCTTGACCACGGAAGCAACCACATCGTCATGGATCGACTCGTGCACGAACAGGCGGCGCGTGGTCGTACAGCGCTGGCCGGCGGTGCCGACCGCACCAAACACGATCGCCGGCAAGGCCAGCTTCAGATCAGCGGTATCGTCAACGATCAAGGCGTTGTTGCCGCCGAGTTCGAGCAAGCTGCGGCCCATGCGCATCGCCACGCGCTCACCGACGCTGCGACCGACCTTGGTCGAGCCGGTGAAACTGATCAGCGGGATGCGGCGGTCATCGACAAAGGTCTTGGCCAGATCGGTGCCGGCATCGTTGAACAGGAAGAACAGATCCGGGTAGCCGGCTTCCTTCAAGGCCTCGTTGCAGATTTTCATTGTCGCGATCGCGGTCAACGGCGTTTTCGGCGACGGCTTCCAGATGCAGATGTCGCCGCAGATCGTGGCGAGGAACGCGTTCCACGCCCACACCGCGACCGGGAAATTGAACGCGCTGATGATGCCGATCAGGCCAAGCGGGTGCCACTGGTCGTACATGCGGTGACCGGGACGCTCGGAATGCATCGTGTAGCCGTACAACATGCGCGATTGACCGACCGCGAAATCGGCAATGTCGATCATCTCTTGCACTTCGCCGTCACCTTCCGGCTTGATCTTGCCCATCTCCAGCGAGACCAGCGAGCCGAGTGCATCCTTGTGCTTGCGCAGCGCCTCGCCACACAGGCGCACGGCTTCGCCACGCAGCGGCGCCGGTGTCGTCCGCCAGATCGCGAACGCGGCTTCCGCGCGCTTCATGATCACGTCGTAGTCGGCCTTGTTCGAAGCGTGCACTTCGGCGATCACTTCGTTGGTCGCCGGGTTGACCGACTGGATCACGCCGGCATCGCTGGTCTTGGACCATTCGCCCTGACCGAGGTAGGTGCCGGAATTGGACTTGGACAAGCCGAGAGCGTTGAGAATGTCAGTGGACATGGAATCTCCATTTAATGGGTTGAACGGTGGCGCGCCGTTACGTCGCGCATAGATGGGGTTTTGTCGGTCAATCAACAAGGAACTGGCGACGACGTTCGCGCGCGGCAAGCCTCTGGCTTGCCTGGATGCGAGCGATCAGAACGCCGCGATCTGGCCTGACGATCCTGGGAAAACACCTCAGATCAGCCGAACAGGGTAGCGGAAACAGGTTCCGACTGAAACCTTGAGGGCTACCAACGGCCAGTGGGCGAAGGCTGTTTTCTTGCAACGTCCTGCCAGAATCTGAACTGTCACAAGCTGGCGAAACGCATCGCAAATCACTCTCGTCGCCCCCATTGTTGCAAACGCCACTCGCCACGATGCTTATCAGCAGCCATGCGTATTGAAAACCTCGACTCCCTGCTCAAAGCCGTCCGCGACTGTCGCGCCTGCGCCATTCATCTTCCGCACGGCCCGCGTCCAATTGTCCAAGCCGGTAAACGCGCGCGTCTGCTGATCATCGGCCAAGCGCCCGGCGCGCGAGTTCATGCCAGCGGCATCCCGTGGGACGATGCGAGCGGCGAACGCCTGCGTGACTGGATCGGCATCGACAAACCGACCTTCTACGATCCGCAGCAAGTCGCGATCATTCCGATGGGCTACTGCTATCCCGGCAAGGGCAGCAGCGGCGATCTGCCTCCGCGGCGCGAATGTGCCGATCTCTGGCTCGATCAACTGCTCGCCAATCTGCCAAACATCGAGCTGACCCTGCTGATTGGCCAGTACGCGCAACGCCATTTCCTCGGCAAAGCTGCCGCCGCTGGCGTCGGCGCAACCGTCGCCGCCCACGCAGAATTCGCGCCAAAGTTGATCCCGCTACCGCATCCCTCGCCGCGCAATATCGCCTGGTTCCTGCGCAATCCCTGGTTCGAGGCGGAGTTGTTGCCGAATCTGCGGCGTCAGGTTCGCAAGGTACTGACCAAGAGCAACAAGCCAATGCCATGAGGACAAAATCAGAATCCAAGCACCCCAAAATTCACCTTCAACGCGCTTATGAGGATCCCGATAAAGCTGACGGCTACCGTGTCCTCGTCGACCACTTCTGGCCGCGCGGCCGCAGCAGGGAATCACCCAAGCTCGACGAATGGGCAAAAGCCATTGCCCCGGATGCTGAGTTGATCAAGTGGTTCGGTCACAAATCCGAGCGATGGGAGGAATTTCGCAAGCGCTACCGGGCGTGGCTGGATGAAGCTGAGCAGATGGCGCGGCTGAGGGAATTGATGGAAGCAGCCGCAGGTGGAGTGATGACCCCGGTTTATGGCGCCAGGAGTGAGACGCAGAATCAGGCAGCTGTAATTCGGGAGGCATTGCTGGATCTCGCATTTTACTAATCTGGTTATTCCTTTTTGTCACGACGTCTCAGTTGTCGATCGGGTACAGACATTCGCTCTCAGCTGGCTTGCTGTCGAGCTGATTGACGATCTGAGGCCAACAGGTTCGGCAGTCTTCAAAGCGAAACGCCAAGGGGTACGTAATGCGAAGGCGGAATGAGGGTATGGGTGACTCCAGCGACGAAGGCGCGAATAGGTGTGAAAAACGGCGTTTCTACCGGGAACTATGGCAAATATTGCCTGATGAGGTGCGCTGCTCCAGATATCGATTCCGATCAATGTCCACTTCATGGGATCGGATCCGCGCATGACCACCAATCCCGTTGATCCTCGAAAATTGCCGATGTGGAAGTGCAAGCAGCCGCCTGGAACGTCGAGATCTTTGAGCGGTGGTCAGAAAGAGGCGACGCGTGCACCCGCCGAGCTGGCTGGCCGGCGATATCCGATTCTGGTGGATAATATGTGGGCGGCGCGGCATGTTCCGCGCGGGGATGACTTGGCGGCCCCGTAACCCGGGAACTCCCCGACAGGCTCAGAGCCTGCGCCGGACTCGATCCAGGGGCGAATGGCTGAGATAAACCAGAGCTTACTCTATGCGAACATTTGTACTTCGAGCCCGTGCGGCACCCACTGACAGTCAGATGCTGTTGGCATCCGTTGGCAGGGAGGCTCATACCGAAATTCTCGCGCATACGCTGATGAATGCGATCTTCGTGGCGCAGTCGCATCGTGCTGATGTGTTCGTTTATCTGGTGCTGGAGAGCACCAGAGATTTTTCCCGGTCGATTTGTTTCGAGGCGAATGCGATGCACGACATCGGCGGCTTTCACGAGCAGGCGCTCTTGTCGAAGGTTGCGAAAGCGCTGGATGTCTCCCGAGGCATGGGCAAGGAAGAACTGCGACCGGTGGAAACAGGCGTTACGGTGCGCACGGTCAGCTTTGAGCGGCTGGTGCAGGAACTGGCCGAGGGTCATCAGCTCTTCGTGATGGACCGCAAGGGCACATCGATTCGTGAGCAGGCGTTTGCAGGCAATCCCTGCTTCCTGCTGACCGACCACATTCCGATGCCGAAAAATACTTTTCACAGCCTCGAACGCCTTGGCGCAAAGAAGATCACGCTTGGGTCGAAAATGCTGTTCGCTTCTCAGTGCGTAGTGCTGATCCACCACGAGCTGGATCAACGCTAGATTCCGCGACGACGTGACTTTTGACGTTTCACATATCGACGCGGGGTCAGGCTTCTTCGACGGGTTCCAGAACGTCGTTAGAATTGACATCTTGTTGCGCCTGCTTGGCTTTTGCGCGCGCGTGATCATCGGCATCGGCATCCAGGCCTTTCTGCGCTGCCCCGCGCTTCGGGGTGAACTGCAGGACGGTCAGTAGCGGGAAATGGTCCGATCCGATCGAAGGCAGTCGGCGCAGTTGCTTCAATGTGAAATGCGAACTGAGGAACAGGTGGTCGAGTGGCCAGCGCATAAACCACCAATCGGCATGGAAGGTGTTGAACATTCCGCGGCCGACGCGTGGATCAAGCAGGCCGCTGAGCTTTCGGAACAATCGTGTCGTCGATGACCAGGCAACATCG
>JBDSPX010000203.1:0-4126 GCA_039930065.1 Dokdonella sp. | reverse complement strand
GCTGCGCCTGGCCTGAAGGCGCGACCGGCAGCAATATCGCGCGGCAGATTGCGATTCGCGCGGGGCTTCCGGTCACGGTGCCTGGCGCTACCGTCAATCGATTCTGCTCATCCGGCTTGCAGACGATTGCGATGGCGGCGCAACGTGTCATCGCGGGTGAAGGCGAGGTGTTCGTTGCCGGCGGCGTTGAAAGTATCTCCTGCGTACAGAATCACGCCAACCTGCACATGATTGCCGAAGGCTGGATCAAGCAGCACAAGCCCGAGGTCTACTGGTCGATGTTGCAGACCGCCGAGACCGTGGCCAAGCGCTACAAGATCGATCGCGAACGTCAGGATCACTACGGCGCCGAAAGCCAGATCCGCGCAGCCGCGGGCGCCGCGGCCGGCAAGTTCGATGATGAAATCGTACCGATCACGGTGACCGCCGGTTTCGCCGATCCGAAAACCAAACGCCTCGGCACGCGTGAAGTGACGATTTCTGCCGATGAAGGCATCCGCGCCGACACCACGTATGAAGGCGTGTCAAAGATCCGCACGGTGTTTCCGGGTGGCGTGATCACGGCTGGCAACGCGAGTCAGTTTTCCGATGGCGCTTCGGCGGCCGTCGTCATGGATGGTGATCTCGCGCAGAAGCGCGGAATCAAGCCTCTCGGCATCTTCAAGGGTTTCGCCGTCGCTGGATGCGAACCCGATGAGATGGGCATCGGCCCGGTATTCGCGGTACCGAAACTGCTCAAGCGTGCAGGCATGAGCGTCGACGATATCGATCTCTGGGAGCTCAACGAAGCTTTCGCCGTCCAGGTGCTTTATTGCATGGACACGCTCGGCATTCCGCACGATCGCATCAACGTCAATGGCGGCGCGATTGCGGTCGGCCATCCGTACGGCGTCAGCGGCGCACGTCTGGTCGGACATGCCTTGATCGAAGGCAAGCGTCGCGGTGCCAAGCATGTTGTCGTGACCATGTGCATCGGCGGCGGCCAGGGTGCTGCCGGCTTGTTCGATGTCGTCTGATTTCATGAGCGATCTGCTGATCTCGCGTCGCGATGTCGACTTCCTGCTCTACGAGTGGCTGGATGTGGAATCGTTGACGGCGACTGCGCGCTACGCCGATCACGCTCGTGAAACCTTTGACGCCGTGCTCGATACCGCCGCGCGCCTGGCGACCGAAAAATTCGCGCCGCATTACCAGAAATCCGATCGCAACGAACCGCAGTTCGACGGCGAAAAAGTAACGATGATCGCCGAGATCAAGTCGGCGCTCGAAGCGTTTGCATCGACCGGTTTGATCGGCGCTTCGCTTGACTACGATCTCGGTGGCATGCAGGTGCCGAAGGTCGTCGAGTACGCCGCATTGGCGTGGCTGTATGCGGCGAATGTAGGTACCAGCGCCTATCCGCTGCTGACCATGGGCAATGCGCATCTGCTGCTTGCGCATGGCACGGCCACGCAGATCGAACACTTCGTCAAACCCGAGCTCGAAGGGCGCTTTTTCGGCACGATGTGCCTGTCCGAGCCGCAGGCGGGTTCGTCGTTGTCGGATATCACGACACGCGCCGATGCGGATGGTGATTCTGTATTCGGTCCGCGCTACCGGATCGCCGGCAACAAGATGTGGATATCAGGCGGCGATCATGAGCTTTCCGAGAACATTGTCCATCTTGTGTTGGCCAAGGTTCCCGATGAGAATGGCAAGTTGATTGCTGGCGTCAAGGGCATCTCGCTGATGCTCGTGCCGAAATTTCTCGTCAACGAGGACGGCAGTCTCGGCGAACGCAACGATGTCCAGCTCGCCGGCATCAACCACAAGATGGGCTACCGCGGCACGGTCAACTGTCTGCTCAATTTCGGCGAAGGCACGCGCTACCAGCCGGAAGGCAAGGGCGGCGCAATCGGCTACCGGGTCGGTAATCTGCACCAAGGCCTGGCCTGCATGTTCCACATGATGAATGGCGCACGCATCGGCGTTGGCATGGGCGCCGTCGCGCTCGGCTATACGGGCTATTTGCATGCGCTCGACTACGCACGCAATCGACCGCAGGGACGACCGATCGGGCCCGAGGGCAAGGATCCGAACAGCGCGCAGATGAAGATCATCGGCCACGCCGACGTCAAGCGCATGTTGCTCGCGCAAAAATCCTATGTCGAAGGTGGACTCGCCTTCAATCTCTACTGCGCGCGACTTGTTGACGAGGCAGAAGTCGCGATCGATCCGGCCGAGCGCGCACGCCTGACCTTGCTGCTCGATCTGCTCACGCCGATCGCCAAGAGCTGGGCGTCGCAGTGGTGTCTCGCCGCCAACGATCTCGCGATCCAGGTGCATGGCGGCTACGGCTACACGCGTGAATACAAGGTCGAGCAGTTCTATCGCGACAACCGGCTCAATCCGATTCATGAAGGCACCCACGGTATCCAGGCGCTGGATCTGCTCGGGCGCAAGGTGGTCATGCATGACGGCGCGGCGTTCAAGATGGTTGCCGGTCGCGTTGCCGCAACGGTTGTCAATGCACGTCAACTCAAACCACTGCACGCATTTGCCGATTCACTCGAGACGCGGCTGCAACGGCTCTCCGAAGTCACGCGCCAACTCTGGTCTGCAGGCAATCCCGAGCTGACCCTGGCTAACGCCAGCGTCTACCTTGAAGCCTTCGGACATATCGTGATCACGTGGATCTGGTTGGAGCAGGCGATTGCTTGCGAAGGGAAGGTCGGCGATTTTTACGACGGCAAGCGCGGTGCTGCACGTTACTTCTTCCATTGGGAATTGCCGAAGGTCGACGCGCAACTCGACCTGCTCGCGAGTCTTGATCGCACCACGCTGGATATGCGGGAGGAATGTTTCTAATGGAAAGTCGGATCAAAAACGCTCGTCGCCCCTGCCCTTCGACGGGCTCAGGACAGGCTCGGCTACACCGAGGCAGGGGCCCAGTGCCTTTCGATCGGCGCAGAAAGTCGCTGGTTTCCTGCATCGGCGACGCCGAGCCTGTCCTGAGCCTGTCGATGGGCAGGAACGACGAAATTGAGAGTTCCTCGCCAAACGATCGTTCGTCCTGCCGGAGTCGAGCATGAGTTCGATACAAATCATCAACGGCCTCACCGAACTGCAAGCCTGGATCGGCAAGGAAGTCGCGGTCAGCGATTGGCTGCTGGTCGATCAGGCACGCATCCAGGCCTTCGCCGATGTCACCGACGACCATCAATGGATTCATCTTGATGTCGAACGTTGCCAGCGCGAGTCGCCATACAAGGCACCCATCGCACACGGCTACCTGATCCTGTCATTGATTCCGACGATGTTCGAAACCAGCCTGCGTATCGACGGCCTCGCGATGACGGTCAACTATGGGCTTGATCGCGTGCGCTTGCCCTCACCGGTGATTACCGGACAGCGCATTCGCGGACATCTCGCCCTGGAAAAACTCGATGAGGTCAAAGGCGGCATGCAGGCGCATTGGGCCGTGACCGTCGAAGTCGAAGGCGGCGACAAGCCCGCCTGCGTCGCGCTGATGCTCGCCCGCTACTACGAACCCCCCACTTCACGCTGAAACAGAGAGTTCAAATGGATCTCGCATTTACCGAAGAGGAGCAGGCATTCCGCGATGAGATTCGCGCCTTCCTGCGCGACAAGTTGCCAGCCGCCATTCGCCGACGCGTACATATCGGTGACGGCAGCAAGATCAATGACGATATTCCGCGCTGGCAGAAGATCCTCAATGATCGCGGATGGGGTGCACCGGCATGGCCGGCCGAGTTTGGCGGCACCGGCTGGAGCAAGGCGCAGCAGTTCATCTTCGAGACCGAATGCGCCATTGCCGATGCGCCGCCGCAGCTTGCTTTCGGCGTCAAGATGGTCGCGCCGGTGCTTATGCGATTCGGCAGTGCCGAGCAGCAGCAGCGTTTTCTGCCGCGCATCATTGCTGGCGACGACTGGTGGTGCCAAGGCTATTCGGAACCCGGTTCGGGTTCCGATCTCGCCTCGTTGAAGACCAAGGCCGAACTTGATGGCGATCACTACATCGTCAACGGGCAGAAAGTATGGAACACGCTCGGTCAATTCGCCGACTGGATCTTCTGCCTTGTGCGCACCGATTCGAGCGGCAAGCCGCAGCGTGGTATCTCGTTTC
>JBDSPX010000202.1:0-5664 GCA_039930065.1 Dokdonella sp. | reverse complement strand
AGCCACTTGTCCCCTCTTGGGGACGATGCTTCCCAGCGCCTCGTGACGAAACGCATCGGGCATGAATGCCTCTCCCACAGAGGCCGAACGAAAGACGCGGGGTTCTTGGCTGGATCTCGCGTTAATGCTTCGTTGTTGGCTTCTTGGTTGTATTTCGCATTGCTGCTTTGTTGTTGGCTTCAGCCGCTTGTCCCCTCTTGGGGACGATGCTTCCAAGCGCCTCGTGACGAAACGCGTCGGGCATGAATGCCTCTCCCACAGAAGCCGAACGAAAGACGCGGGGTTCTTGGCTGGATCTCGCGTTGCTGCTTCGTTGTTGGCTTCAGCCGCTTGTCCCCTCTTGGGGACGATGCTCCTTCGCGCATCTTGCGAAACGCATAATGCGTGATGGCCTTTGTCAAAGAATCCAAGCAGAAAGGCCCTGTCGTCATCTCGACCGATAGGGCATTGGAGAGTTACGTCGAACAGAATTTGTAGGTGACGCCGAGCAGATATTGGCGAGCGTATTCGTCGGATCGCTGTCTCAAGCCGCTGTCGTTGAAGAGCTGATGCGAGGGTTCATTGGTCACGTTGTTGTTCTGAAGCGGATTCGTTATGCCATCCCGCGCAGAATCATCGACCTCAACAACCATCGTTTCGGGCAATTTGACTACTCTCATGTAGGAAATTTCCTACATGACGACGCGACAAAACCCCAATGACCGCGGCACGCCGTTAGAGGATGCTGCCCTTTCCGCTCGACAAGGACATCCGCACCATGCGTCAAGAAGCCCGCGACACCCTTGCCACGATCAAGACCCTGAGCCGGCTCGAAGCCTGGATCCGCTGCGCCAAGGCCGAACTCGCCAGCACTCCGCGTGATGAGTTACTTGCCGAGTTCATCCGCGTCAACGAGCGTCTGGTTGCCGAGGAGACGCGAAAACTACTGGCCGCTTGAGTCGACAGATAGACCATCAGTCGTCCGTCGGCGCTTTCACGCGCACATGCCGGAGTAACCACGGCCTGACGAAGACGGCAACGAGCAGCAGCATGCCGAACAGGATCAGGGCGATCGGTTCGCGACGCCACAGGCGATCCATCAAGGCGATCGCGGCTACCGCGCTGGCCATGGCACCGAACCCGGCCACCCAGCGTGATCCGGCCGGCGCATGAAAGGCCAATGCGCAAACGATCGAAAATGTACAAAGGAACGATAGACTGGCCGCTTCGACGAGTCCGGACAAACTGCCGATTGCGGCAAACAACGCGGCCATCAGGCCCAAGCCCATCACCGCGCGATCGGGAATTCCAAAACGGTTCTCATGATCAACCGCGGCCGGCAGTTCACCCTTCTGGGTCACCTCACGCGCCAGACGCGCCGTGGCAAACAGGGTCGAATTGATCGCCGACCCGGTCGAAAATGAGGCGGCGATCGTGACGATCACAAGGCCAACCGTACCGAGCGCCTTTTCACCAGCAACCGCCAACGCAATCTCCTGATGCGCGATCACGCCATCGGCACCGATCAGCATCGGCGTACCGAGCGCGACGAGCACATAGACCACAATGACGATGGCGATCGCCGACAACACCGCCAGCGGCAGAATCCGATCCGCGTTTTCGATGTCTTCGTAGTCGTAGGCAAGCAACTGGAATCCTTCGTAGGCCATGAACACGGCCGCCGCACCGAACAGCGCCGTAGCGATCCCTGCATCCGGCGCGCCTCGCGAGAGCATGGCCGGATCCCAATGGAAAAGTCCGAAGCCAGCGAGGACAACGAGCACGACGAGCTTGCTCCAGACCAGCACGATCTCGACGCGGCTCGATTGGGCGAGACTGCGCAGATTCAGACCGATGAAGACGACCATGATCGCGACCGCTGCAGTGCGCGCGAACCACGCGCCCAATCCGAGTACGTGCGCGAGATAGTGGCCAAAGGTGAACGCATAGACGGCATTCGTCAGCACATAGCCGATGATCAACACCCAGACCAGCGTGCCGGCCGACTGCATGGCACCGATCTGGCGCAAAAACGTGAATGCGCCGCCGCCTTTTCGATAATGTCCGGTCAAGGCCGAATAGCTGTAACCCGCCGCCAGCGCGATCACTCCGGCAGTGACGAAACTCAGCCAGGCCAAGCGCCCGGCAATACCAATCACGACGCCAAGGGTCGAGAAGATGCCACCACCGACCATGCCACCGACGGCCATCGACCAGGTCGCGTTGAAGCCCATCTTCCGAGGGGATGTTGCCATCGGCGAGCTCCGCGATTCGAGAGTCACCAAGGTTACGCTATCGATACGCGGCGACTGAGGAACAGATCGGATGGATGACGGGATGCCGAGGCAGCCGCGCGACTTCATCCAAAAATGTTTCCCCGAAAATACGAACGCCCAGCCGGGGAGGGACGGCGGGGCGCAAGGTCGAGCAATCAAGCAATCCGCTCGACGGGATCACACTGAAGGAGTTACTCCTTCGGCATCAACACACTGTCAATCACGTGGATCACGCCATTCGAGGCTTCGATGTCGGTGGCTGTCACCTTGGCGTTGTCGACCATTACGGTGTCGCCCGTGACCTTGATCGTGACCGACTGGCCGTTCACGGTCTTGGCGCTATCGAGCTTGACGACATCCTTCGCTTCCACCTTGCCGGCAACGACGTGGTAGGTAAGGATCGCGGTCAACTTGGCCTTGTCCTTGAGCAACGCATCAACGGTACCGGCCGGAAGCTTTGCGAACGCAGCGTCGGTCGGTGCGAATACGGTGAACGGACCGGGGCCCTTGAGCGTGTCAACCAGGCCAGCAGCCTGAAGAGCAGCGGCCAAAGTTTTGAAAGAACCCGCCGCAACGGCGGTATCAACGATGTCCTTCTGCGGTGCCTTGCTCATGTCACTGGCTGACGCGGCGAGCGGGGTGGCGAGAACGGCGGTCGAAAGGATGAGGGAAGCGAAATTCATGGGAAGTTCCTGGGGGTTGGGGAATTTTGAAAGGGTGGTCTGGAGTGTCTAACGTTTGTCCATGTATTGGAGAACGATCATGGAGGACGTAGCCTACATGTCCAACTATTTCCTGTCAACCATCAATCAATACTTGGACAAACGATTCATTTATCTGGACAAACTGAACGTCAGTTTCTAACATATTGAAATGACTGACCCACTTTCCCCAGCCCTGCATTCCGTTCGCGTCGTTGCAAAACGCACCGGGCTGACGCCTGATTTGTTGCGCGCATGGGAAAAACGCTACGGCGCGGTGCAGCCGCAGCGCACCGATGGCGGACAGCGCAACTATTCCGATGCCGATATCGAACGCTTGCGCTTGTTGGTCAGCGCGACCGCAGCCGGTCGTCAGATTGGCCAGGTGGCCAGCTTGCCCAACGAAGCCTTGCGGGAAATGGTCAGCGCAGATGCGCGCGCCCAGCCCGTGGCTTCAGGTTCGCGTCCGGATCAGCCGCCGGTGGATGCTTTTCTGGCAAAGGCGATTCACGCAGTCGAACATTTCGACGGGGTCAGTCTCGAGTCGACATTGCGCACCGCCGCTTTGCGTTTGCCTTCGGATCAGATGCTTGATTGCATCGTCGGACCGCTGCTCACGATCATTGGCAATGGCTGGCATGAAGGGCGTTTTCCGCCCGCCAATGGTCACCTCGCAACCGTGATCATCCGACGCGTGCTGAACTGGATGACCGACTACCCAACGCCGGGTGAAGACGCTCCTGTCATCGTTGTCGGTACGCCGGCATTCCAGATGCATGACCTCGGCGCGATGCTGGCAGCCACCGCCGCTGCGGGCACTGGCTGGCGAGTGACCTATCTTGGTGCCAACCTGCCCGCGCAGGAGTTGGTGCGTGCGGCGCAACTGGCCAAAGCCGATGCCGTCGCGCTGTCGATCGTGCATCCGACCGATGACATCCGTGTCGCGCGCGATCTGCGCGAGATTCGTGCAAGCCTACCCGAACGGACTGCGCTGATCGTCGGCGGCGCCGGAGCCAGGTTGTACGCCGATGTACTCGCCGAGATCGGCGCCGAGCGCATGGGTTCGATCACCGAGTTGCGTGCCTGGCTTCATGCGCGTGCAGAGCAGCACATGTCCGATGGCTCCTCGCGCCGACCGCCGAAGACTTTCTAGTTCGATGGCGCTTTTTGATCATTTACCGAATTGAAAGACCGTCGCGCTTTGCTTCGCGCCCAGCAACATCAGAAAATAGCGCTTTCGCCACTTCATGCGTTGACGCAAGCAACACCCGGCCTTGCTGTGGGGTGACGTGGCGATCCTGGTCGCACCGGATCCCGTGCTCGCACTCGAGCGCAGATCCCGTGTGCATGCTGCTACCCGCGTCGTTCAACACCGCCAATGAAGCCTGTGTGCGTGATCTTGTCGACCACGATGGGCTCACGCTCATTGAAGATCACGGCCTGGTCGGCGGCAAATTGCCGGGGTCGCGCATCAGCTTGCCGCCGTTCGGCGTCCTGTTCGCCAGCCGCGGCTGATCTGCGCGTCTGAAACTTGCCGCTGAAACCTTGTCCGGATTCGCTTGATCGAGTGTCCATTGTTGCGGCGCGCCATATACAATCGAAGGGTTTCGCGTCCGGACGTCCATACGTCGCGCGCAGCCTTATCCACACACGGACCCGCACATGACCGGCAATTGCGCCAACCTGCTGATTATCTTTGGTGCCACTGGCGATCTCGCCCACCGCATGCTGCTCCCGTCGCTGTACGGGCTCCAGCGTGACGACTTGTTACCCAAGGATCTGCGCATCATCGGCACGGCGCGCAGCGAAATGGACACCGAAGCATTCCGCCAGACCGTGGCGCAGACGATCGAGCAGCGCGTTGATGCGGATGAGCGCGACGAAGCCAGCGTGCGCGCCCTACTCGGCCGTATCGAGTACGTCGTCGCCGCGATCGACGATGAAGCCTCGATGGGCAAACTCGCCGAAGCGATCACGAAGGCGCGCAACGGCGATGTCGTCTATCACTTGAGTACGGCGCCGCGATTCTATGCGCCGATCTGCGAGTGGCTCGGCCAGCGCGGCCTCGGCGGACCCGGCACGCGTGTACTGCTCGAAAAGCCGATCGGCCATGATCTGGCCTCTTCGATCGCGATCAACGACGGCGTTGCGCGAATCTTTGATGAGGATCGCGTCTTCCGCGTCGATCACTATCTCGGCAAGGAAGGCGTGCAGAACCTGATCTCGCTGCGCTTCGGCAACGCCTTGTTCGAGCCACTGTGGAATGCGCGACATATCGAGCAAGTGCAAATCACCGTGGCCGAGACCGTCGGCGTCGAAGGTCGCGCGGGTTATTACGACACCTCGGGTGCGATGCGCGACATGTTGCAGAATCATCTGCTGCAACTGCTCTGCCTGACCGCGATGGAGCCACCTGCGCATTTCGATCCGAGCGCGGTGCGCAACGAGAAACTCAAGGTCCTGCGCTCGCTGCGCTTGATCGGTCGCAACGAGGTCGGCAGCGAGAGTGTCGCCGGCCAATACACTGCCGGTGCCATTGATGGCGTCGCCGTGCCGGGCTATCTCAGCGAACTCGGCCACGCGAGCAATACCGAGACCTTTGTTGCCTTGCGCGCGCACATCGACAACTGGCGCTGGTCGGGCGTGCCGTTCTACCTTCGCACCGGCAAGCGCATGCCGCGCCGCTGCACCGAAATCTATATCCAGTT
>JBDSPX010000201.1:0-4734 GCA_039930065.1 Dokdonella sp. | reverse complement strand
CTAAGCCGTTCGCCCCCGGATCAAGTCCAGGGCAGGCTCTGAGCCTGTCGAAGGGTGTTTCCAAGTTGCCGAGCCTCTCTGGCCACTTCCGATCATGATTCCCTTCGACTGGCTCAGGGCAGGCTCGGCTCACCACGAACGGAAGTGGTGGAACTGCCCTCATGTTTCCCATGCTCGCCACAGGATCAATATCGAGACTATTTAAGGGCCGAATCAATAATAGTGCCGCCGAGTGTTCAGTTCACGAGCAAATCTGATGTGACCGAAACGGCGGCAGACTCTCTGTCCCGAGACATGAACTTCATGGAGACGACCATCAGCGCACTGCGTGACGGCAACCCGGCCCTTGAAATCAGCGCCGAATCCAATGCCGCGAAGCGCACCCTTCTAAAC
Source organism: Dokdonella sp. (assembly GCA_039930065.1). Lineage (GTDB taxonomy): Bacteria > Pseudomonadota > Gammaproteobacteria > Xanthomonadales > Rhodanobacteraceae > Dokdonella. Next base: position 4,341 of record JBDSPX010000201.1, on the reverse strand, counting down.
GAAGCAAAGTTGCCGATGGACTTGGCGTTCACCAATATAAGAAGCTTGGTTGAATCGAAGGAGACCCTACTTGCGCTGTCGGAAACATCCGCACAACTATCGAAGTCGGCAGCTGATCTCGCATTGAAGGCCAGCCACGCTCGTATCCGAGCAACTCAGTGACGATTTGCCCTCAGCTTTGAAGCCGCGCATCAATTGGGCCAGAGTCGAATGGCACTGACTTAAGGGCGTCATCCTCGCGAACGCGGGAGGCGCTGTTCAACAGCCGAACGGCTGGTCATCCAGCGCCTTTGGGGACCCGCAAAGTGCCGAAGTCACTGGATTGACAAGCCAAGCGGCGGTTGAAAATCGCAGGAATAAAGAAAAGCAACGCTTTGAGTTCGCTTGGCGCTCAAGTAATTGCCATTCGGGTATTTCCCATTGAAGTCCGCCACCGCATCAGCCAGCACCGAAACGATTGCTGCTGCATCCACCAGCAAGCCCGATGTGGTGTAAGGTTCATTTTAGGGCTTTGGAGTATTCAATCATGCTCTCCGTACCGGGTTTGACTAGCTTGGATTGGCCGTCACTGTCCTCTGCAGAGCGGTGTACTCGCACGCTGGTCAATCTTACTCGGCAAGTATGGGATCCTCATTGCACGTTCGAAACCGCGATTGGCGCCATCTGCTCAGGTGCTGCCTGGGCCCTCGATGTCGAGCGCGTCAGTGTCTGGAACCACAATCCCGCCGACAGCACTCTTACCTGCCTCGAAAGCTGGGATGAGGTGAACCAGACTCATACCGGAGCCGACGATCAGGAATCACTGTTGATCGATGCCGATGCGTACATGGCGATGTTGCAGGATGTTCGCTCCGTGAGCAGTGTCAGACCCGGCGAAGATTCCCCGCGCAAAGTCCATCGAGGGGTCTTCCCGGCCTTCATCCAACGTTTTCGTCTGCATGCCGTACTCGATGCACCGGCGTGCGTGGGCGGGGAACTGTTCGGTGCAATTTGTCATGAAAGCCGACAGGTTGACAGGATATGGACAAACGAAGAGGCCACATTTGCAGCCAGCATGGGCGACTTCGTCGCAATGGCTTACGAGATCAGCCGCAGACGTGAGGCGGAAGATGAGATCCAGCATCTGCGCATGCACGACGCGAAGACCGGATTGGGGAATCGCGACTACATGATCGAATTGGTGCGACAGCGGTTGTTGATTCCGCGCGAAGAGAAACAACCGGCAGCCATCATTCTCGTTCTTGTTGATTCATCAAATCTTTCCTCTTGGGTACATGCGCCCAGCGCTGAGGACGTGATGGGACGCATCGCTGACGAATTGCATCGACTTTGCGGCAGCCAGGTGGAACTGGCGCGCGTGCATTCAAACAAGTTCGCCTTTCTGCTGACGCGCGATTTCGCGCACGGGAGTGCCATCGATTTCGCCGAGCAATGTCTGGATCAAGTACACGCAGTGGAGTGGGAGAGCGCCGAGACAGTGCCTGCCATGTTCGTGGGAATCGCCTATGCGGGCCAGAGCAAGAAGGATGATCCCGTCACGTTGCTGCGTCAGGCCGAGCAGGCGGCACAAAGAGCCCAGGTTGCCAATAGCCAAGGTTACGAAGTTTACGAGCCTGCTCACCAGGACAGGCTTGTCGAGCGTCTGCGCCTCGAGCGCGAGCTACGTAGTGCCCTCGCCCACGACGAATTTGTCGTCCACTACCAGCCAGAGTACGACGCGGAGGGGAAACGCTGGGTCGCCGCCGAGGCGTTGCTGAGGTGGAAACAAGGCGACATCGTGCGCAGCGCGAACGAGTTCATTGAAGTCGCGGAATCCTCTGGCTTGATGATTCCGTTGGGTAAATTCGTGTTGCGGCAGGCTTGCAGGGAAGCCGCGCACTGGCCACCCACGCGCGACGGAAATAATCTCGAATTGCGCATCAATGTGTCCACGCGCCAGTTTGCAAGCCGGTCGCTCGTCCAGGACATTGTGGCCGCATTGCAGGATTCCGGGCTTGCCCCTGAGCGACTCTGTCTGGAAATTACGGAAACGACATTGCTGGAAAACATTGATGCCGCGCTGGTCACACTGAATGCACTTCGAGCCATGAGAATTCACCTGGCGATCGATGATTTTGGAACCGGTTTCGGGTCACTTGTCTATCTCAAGCAACTACCGATGAACGTTCTGAAAATCGACCGGACGTTCGTTAGCGGATTGCCCGAGAATTCCGTCGATATGGCGATTGTTTCCGCGATTGTGGGTCTGGCGCGCGCACTCGATATCGATGTGATCGCAGAAGGCGTTGAATCCATCGCACAACAGCAAGCATTGAGTGCAATGCGCGTTCGCAGGATGCAGGGATGGTTGTATGCCAAAGCAATGAACCAGGAGACGCTCATCGAATTCGTGGGAATGCCTGCGCCTCACCTCAACTAGCGGTCTGGCCCTTCCTCACCAGTCAGAAATATAGGGAACAATATTGAACTTTCCGCGCTTTAGCACGATCGAAGTCCTCCATGAAAAGAGATGGCCGAACCGTAGTGCGCGAAGCGTTGGAAGAGATGCGCCTGACGGCGCTTGAGCGCATGAAGGAAGGTGATTCGCCCGCCGCCGTATCAGCCTCGTTCGGCATGCATCGCACCTGGGCGTACAAAGTACGCTTGAGGGCGCGCGGGCGCGGCAAGGGCAAGCGGGCATTGCGTCTGAGGAAAGGCACGGGTCGTCCGCGCAAACTAAGCGCGGCGCAGGAACATCAGGTCTTCCGTTGGATCAACGGCAAGAATCCAATGCAATACGGATTCGATTTCGGCCTATGGACGCGGCAGATCGCACGCGATCTGATTGCGCAACGCTTTGATGTGACGCTGAGCCTGGCCTCGGTGGGCGCTGTGCTGGCACGCGTGGGCCTGACACCGCAGAAACCGCTGCAACGCGCCTATCAACGTGACCCCGAGGCCATCGCGCGTTGGCAGCGGGAAACCTACCCCGCGATTGCCCGCAAAGCGAAGCGGGACAAGGCGGAGATCTACTTCTGGGATGAATCGGGTTTTCGCGCTGACTCGGTGCATGGCACAACGTGGGGTGCCAAAGGAAAAACGCCGGTCGTCTCGGTGCCAGGGCAGCGCCAGGGGATCAGTGCCGCCTCGGCGGTCAGCGCCAAGGGTGCTTTCTGGTTCGCCACCTACAAGGGCGGTTTGAACGGTGCACTGTTCATCACTTTGCTGCGCCGGATGATGCGGGGTCGCCGCAAGCCCCTGCATTTGATCGTCGATGGTCTGCCTGCGCACAAGACTCGCGCAGTACGCGACTACGTCGACGAGCTCAAAGGAAAGCTGACGTTGCATGTCTTGCCCGGCTATGCGCCAGACCTCAATCCCGACGAACTGGTCTGGAGTCATGCCAAGCGTACCGGCAACGCCCGGCGGCCCCTGCGAAAAGGCGAGAGCTTGGAGGAGCGCGTAGCCAATCAACTTGCCGAGATGAGCAAACGACCGAGATTGATCCGCTCATTCTTCAAGCATCCAAGTGTTGCCTATATTTCTGACTGCTGAGTAAGCCCGTCATCCTCGGGAAGGCGGGGATCCAGTGCCTTTGGGGATCCGCAAAGTGCCGAAGGCGCTGGATTGACCAGCCATGCGGCTGTTGAAAAGCGCTTCTGCCTTCGCAGGAATGACAAAAAATGGCGATTTGTGCCCGCTTTTCGCTTAAGTCAGCGCCATTCCACTCTGACCCGGGTTTTGGTTTTCGGTGCGCGCACAAGCCTCTCCATAGTTGATTGATTCAAGACTTAAGACCTGCACCCAAACAACATTGATCAAAGATTCAAGACCTGATCTTTTTGGGCCCCTTGACCCCTTTGGGTCCCTTCCCACCACGTTGTCTTGCCCGACTGGCTGGCGCATGATGCATAACATGGAAAAAGGCCTTCAAGATACCTACGCACCGCACAACGCCTGTTTCGGCTGCGGCCCCGCCAATGCGCGCGGACTGCGTATCAAGAGCTTTCCGAGAGGCGATGAAGTAGTCGCCGAGTTCACCCCCGAGCAGTATCACGAAGCGTTTCCGGGCGTGCTCAATGGCGGCATCATCGGCACGTTGCTCGATTGTCATTGCAACTGGACCGCGGCCTGGCATCTGATGAACCGACTCGGCACGGACACGCCGCCGTGCACGGTAACGATGGAATATGCAATCAAGTTGCGGCGCCCCACTCCGACCGACCAGACGCTGCGGCTGGTTGCGCGAGTGACCGAATCGACCGATGACGTGGTCACGGTCGAAGGCGAATTGCTCGCCGGTGACAAGGTCTGTGACCGCTGCATCGGAAAATTCATGGCGGTGAAAGAAGGCCATCCCGC
>JBDSPX010000200.1:0-7149 GCA_039930065.1 Dokdonella sp. | reverse complement strand
CGTTCGCGTCAAAAGCATGTTCAAAATCGCCAAACAGGTCGAAAAATCTTTGAAACAGGACCTAAAGCTTTGTTTGAGAGGCGCGTTGTATGAACAGAACCGGTGAAACGCTGAAGAGAAACCTGTTCTGTTTGAACGAGCCACGCGAAACCCGCGTTGACCTGTCCCTTCGCTCAGACTCGCGGGCGCGCGAAGCCGCAAGATTAGTGAGGGTGGGGAGCACCTGAAGTGCGCAACGCCTGTTGGACTGGACAACGACCGCAAGGACCTTGTCGACGTCTCAGGTGTCCGCGAAGCCTCTCCCGTCGCGCTGTCTCTTGATCACATCTCACTTCTTGGATGACCGGCCCCAAAGAGGCTTCACGATCGGGGCGAACGCAACAACCAAACCGCTCGTCATTCCTGCGAAGGCAGGAACCCAGCGCCTTTCGGAGCAGAGCACAGTCACTGGATTGACCAGCCTGTCGGCTGTTGAAAAGCGCTTCTGCCTTCGCAGGAATGACGAGCGGGTGGATTGCGGCTGCGGCACGCATGGTGTCTGGCCGGCGCGCGTTTATTGCAGCAAACAAAACGCTTTTGCAGGGCTCTGCGATTCCCGATACCGATGTCAAAAGATGTGATCAAGAGACAGCCCGTCGCGAGGGCAACGCTCCGGGAAATCTCTCCGCATGCGAAACTCCGGCACCGTTTGCCAACCCATATCGTCCCGAATGATCGAGTTCTATCCGCAAATCAAGTTCGTCCACGTGCTCTGCGTGATTCTCTCGGGCAGCTTGTTCGCGTTGCGCGGCATGCTCATGCTGGCGCGATCACGCTTCAGCAACCATATCGTCCTGCGCGTGTTGTCGTATGCGATCGATACGACCTTGCTGACTGCGGCGTTGATGCTGATCACGATCCTGCATCAATACCCGTTCGTGCAGGCCTGGCTGACGGTGAAAGTCGTCCTGCTGGTGGTCTACATCGTGCTGGGCGTGTTCGCGTTGCGCCGCGGGCGTACGCGCACCGTGCAGGTGACCTGCTATTTCGCTGCCTTGCTTGTGTTCGCCTTTATCGTCAGTGTCGCTCGTGCGCATGCGCCGCTCGGGCTCTTCAGCGCCTGGATTCATTGAGGAATCGAATCGGCGCATCAGCCAGGCGATTTCGCAGAACCTCTCGCGCTGGCGGGAGAGGCCTGCATTGCTGGCTTTCCACAAGCCGAAGCGATCGTGCTGATCGCAGCACAGCGTTCGTTCAATAGCTGTATTCGACGCTCGCCCACAGTTTGCGCACATCGCTGCCGAAGCCGTCGCTGCGGTAGTCGGCAACTTTCACGAGGCCGCTGAAGTGGCTGTTGAACTTGTAGCCAATCGACGCGTCAAGCTCATGACCGTACCCGGCGTTGCCTTGGTCGGCGCGGAAGTCATGCCAGGTGGTTGACCAGGTCGCCTTGCCCACTTTCCCGCCAAGGCCGAGATAGCGATCGTCGAGGCCGTTGTTGGGTGTGCTGAGGAATCGATCCGCCCAGCCGTTGAAGGCGTGCAAGGTGGCAAACGGCGTATTGAATCCGTAGTGACCGTCGCCGCCGAGAACCTCCCAGCCCGCCTTCAGGGTGATGCTCTTCAACTGCAGCGACGGTTCGATCAAATGGTAATGCGCGTGCTGCGAGAGCGGATTATTTGCGTAGTCGGATTGATCAGCCCATTCCACCGCCCAGCCGAGCGTGCTGTCACCGAGCGCTTGCTTGCCTGTCCAGCGCGCGCCGAGGGTGCGCGTGGAGAGCGTCGCGATATCGTTGTTCTCGACCAGATACGCATACGCATTCAGTGTGCCGAGAGGCAGGCTCTGGTCGAGGTGGAACAAATGCCCGTCGAGCGACCATTCGCGCAATAGTGGATTCGGGTTCTCGTGGCCAAACACGCGCAATGCGCGATCCAGATACGTATAGCTCACGTTGGTCCCTCCATTGGAAAACGCGTAGCCGCTGGAGAACGCATCGAAGGTCTGCTCGTTTTGGCGCCAGCCGACGTTGCCGAAGAAACGCTGATTGTCGACCAGGAGCTCCTGACGACCGAGACGTGCGCGCCATTGCTCATCCGCGTAGCCGATCCAGGCTTGGTTGATTTCGCTGCCCTCCGGGTCGGCGACGGTCGGAAATTCGGTTTTTCCGTTGGCCGTGCTGTTGTAGTGCTCGGCAAACAGGCCTTCGACATGCTCACCTTCTAGCAAAGCCTGCCAGTTGGATGCGAAGACCCAGCGATAGCCGAGATGGAGGCGCACGGTATCGGCGCTGGCGTTGCGGCTGAAGGCGCTGTCGTCGACCGTCTCGTGGCGATAGCGCAAATCCAGCACCGGGCCTGAGGTTGCGGGCGCTTCCGCGGCACTCGCCAGCGGCACCGCGGCGACGAGCCCGGCAGCAAGCCCGAGGACGATGGGTCGCAACCGGGACCCTTCCTGAAACGATTTCATGCGAACTCCCAAAGGTTCCGGCGGCGTGCCGGATTCGCTGAGAATGTGCGCTTGTGCGCCTCGGGAGCTCTTGATTCTGGTCAATCCCGCACGCCATCGCCCGCCCTCAGCGACTCAATGCCGCAGCCATCCCGCACCCGGTTTTCGCATTGCAGCGCCTATGGTCTTTCGTGACTGGTCGCGGCTGGCTATACTTGCCCGTCTATTTTTGCGTGTCGGACTTTGTCCCGGACGCGTGCAAGAGGTGGTTTTGTGGCCAATCCGGTTCCCCAGACAGACGCTGTCTTTCTCAAGCACTTCGTCCAGCTGATCGCGTTTCTCGTGCTGCTGTGCGTGAGCTTGATCGCGCTCGGTGCGTACATCTACAGCAAGCATCCGCCGGCCGATAATCCGGCCAGGGACACGGTGGTCGAGCAGCGACTGGCGCCCGTTGGGGCAGTCTATGCAGGCGATACCGGTCGCGCGGCGATTGCCGCCGCAGCTGCCGCCGCCCAATCGGCCGCGGCATCGCAAGTCGCTTACGGCGGCACCACCGATGGCAAGACCATCTTCGGAAACCTCTGCCATGCCTGTCATGAAACCGGTGCCGGTGGCGCTCCGATGTTGACTGACAAACCACACTGGGCGACACGTTTGGCACAAGGTGAGGAGACGCTGGTCAAGCACGCGATCGAGGGCTATACCGGGACTGCCGGCATGATGCCAGCCAAGGGTGGCAATCCTGCCCTTAGTGACGAACAGGTCAAGGCGACCGTCGACTGGATGATCACCCAGGTCAAGTAACGCGATTCAATCAGGCATCCCGAGAAGCCGCCGCAAGGCGGCTTTTTTGTTGGTGTGAATTGACTCGTTTCGGGAGCAGACTTCACGACTGCAATCGGCGGAGAACGTCGCAACCATGCAAGCAGATCGCTGGGAGCGCCTTGAGCACGTATTCTCGGAAGCACTGGCCCAGCCGGTCGCCGCGCGATCGGAATTTCTCGAACGTCGATGCGCCGACGACGCCGAATTGCGCTTGGAGATCGAGGCGCTCCTGCATGCGCACGACGCACCGGGTGTGCTCGATGCTGATCCTGGCCAGGCCGCGCGCGCTTCGCAACCCGCTTCGCTGGCGCCGGGCGCGCGTCTGGGTGCGTGGCAGATTGATGGACTGATCGGTCGTGGTGGCATGGGTGAGGTCTACCTGGCCTCGCGGGCGGAGGCCGACTTCGTCCAGCGCGGCGCGCTCAAGTTGCTGCGCCATGAAGCGGCCGGTCAACTCGAACGGTTTCACGCCGAACGCCAGATCCTCGCGCGCTTCGAGCACCCCGGAATAGCACGCTTGCTGGATGGCGGCAGTACCGCTGATGGGCGGCCCTACACCGTCATGGAGCTTGTTGAAGGGCGCACGCTTACCGCTCATTGCGCGCAGATCAACGCATCGTTCGAGGATCGTCTGGGCTTGTTCCTGCAAGTTTGCGAAGCGGTTGCGTTCGCACATCGAAATCTCGTCATCCATCGAGATCTCAAGCCGGACAATATCCTTGTCGACACAAGTGGACGAGTAAAGTTACTCGATTTCGGTATTGCCAAATTGATCGATATGGCGCGGGTTACGGAGTCCAACGATCAAACGATCGCTCCGTTCACGCCCGACTATGCGGCGCCAGAGCAGTTGACTGGCGAACCGGTAACGACGGGCACCGACATCTTTGCGCTCGGCGTATTGCTGTTCGAATTGTTGACCGGAGAGCGCCCGTGGCGCACACGGGGTTTGCCGTCGGGTCAGGCCATGAGTCTGCTCCTCGATCGCATGGCACCTTCGCCCGGCAAGATTGCTGCAGACAGCAGTGATCCACCCGTGCCTGCGCGTTTGCTGCGCGGGGACATCGATGCGATCGTCGCCAAGTGCTTGCGCAAGGAGGCAGCGCACCGCTACGAGACCGTGAATGGACTCAAGCTCGATATCGAGCGCCACTTGCACAACGAACCCGTTCTTGCGCGTGAAGGAGCTCGACTCTACGTGGTTGGACGCCTGGTGCGACGCTATCGCTGGGCGGTCGCGGCCACTTGCGCGTTGATCATCGCATTGGCCCTTGGCCTGACGGGCACCATTTGGCAGGCGCGACGGGCCGAAACGCAGGCAACCCGCGCAACGGCCGTGCTCGGCTTCGTCGAAGACCTTTTTGAAGGCAACGATCCAGCCCGGAGCAAGGGCAAAACGGTAACTGCACGCGAATTGCTGGATCGCGGCGCTGGTCGTGTCGACAGTGAGTTTGCACAGCAAACAGAGCTGCGCGCCCAGCTCAAGCACACGATCGGCCGTTTGTATTTGAAGCTCGGCGTTCTGGACCAGGCGCAAAACGAACTGACTTCATCGATCGCTTTGACGCCGGCAATCGGCGCCGGTGCATCTGAGCTGCGATTTACCCGGCTTCTGGATCTTGCTCGCGTCGATCTCGCCGTAAGTGAGACCGATGCGGCGCTTGCTCTGCTGGACGAAGCGAGTGCTTTGCGACTTCCGGTTTCGCTACGCGCTCGCGCCGAGATAGCCGTGGATAGCTTGCGCGCCAAGTTGTTGCGTCAGCGCGGAGACGACAAGAATGCACTCGCTGTGGCAGAAAAAACCTATCTCGAAGTACAAAAGACCCTTGCTCCCGACCATCCGGATGCCATCAATGCAACTGAAAGTTACGCGGAACTGCTCGACGCGGATGGACGGGATCGGGAAGCGCTACCCCTTTCAGAAAGGGTGGCTCAGCTGCGCGAGGCGAGCCTCGGTCGCGATGATCCACTGACATTGCACTCACTCTCTCTCTTGGCCGAAATTCTGCAGAATGTCGATCAACATTCAGTTGCTGACAAGCTCGCACATGAAGTGCTGGAACGTCGGCTCAAGATTCTTGGTGCAGCTCATCCGGATACGGCCGACAGCCTCTACCAAGTCAGCAGGATGTTGTACTCAGAAGGTCGTTATCGAGAATCAGATGAGCCACTCATCAAGGCCATTGCGCTGCTGCGCGAGCTTGATCCCACTGATCGCAATCTCTTGGCCGATGCAATTCACCAACACGCAACCATCGACTACCGGCTTGGAAACCTCGATGCTGCGGAAAAGGGTTTCCGTGAAAGCATCCTGCTACGGAGCGCGCTGTATGGGTTGGATCATCGATCTGTGCTGGAAGCCCAAGTAGGGCTGGCCGTGATCTTGCGCGGCAATGGCAAATTGCTGGAAGCCATCACGCTGACTCGTCACGTCGTCGAAGTTCGCGCCCGGGAAGGAGGTGATACGCCCGAACGCATCAATGCGTTGCGCGCCCTTGGCAGCTCTCTGAGTGCGAACGGTGAACATGCAGAGGCCATTGAAAGCCTGACCGAGGCAGTAGAAATGGCCTTGCGCGTCTACGGCGAAAACCATGAAAAGCCACAGCAGACCCGGGTATTGCTGGGCCAAGCCTACTTGGCTGCCGGAAAGTTGCAGAAGGCCGCAGACACAACCTTGGTTGCCCTCGCTGGGCTGCAATCCCTGCATCCGGAAGGACACCCAGATATTGCGCGCACCAATGGAAACCTCGCGCGTATTGAACTCCAGCTAGGACACGCTGCGCGTGCCGTCGAACTTAGCCAAGCACAATACAATTTTTTGCGAGCCATGCTTCCTGAGGCGGATAATCCGAAGGTTGCCGAGACGCAGGGCTTGTTGGGCGAGTGTCTGCTTGCTGCAGGTAGCCACGATGCCGGGCGCGACGCACTGGAGAGTGCTATCACCGTCCTGAATCGAAAGCAGCCCGAAAATCCGCAGCTTGTCGCGTGGAAGGCGTTATTGGCGAAATCGCTTTAGCTCAACCTTTCCTCGATTCACGGCTGAGGTCGGCGGCAAGCCGTATCGCTCGAATAGAAGAAGGCACGAACTACGGTTCAGTCTGCTGACAGAGGTTATGCCGCCCCGGCCAATTCCCGATGCAACCAGGCGCGCGCAAGCGCCCAGTCACGACGCACGGTCCGCTCTGAAATACCCAGCGCTCGACCGGTTTCCACCTCGTCATAGCCCGCAAAGTAGCGACACTCGACGACCTGAGCCAGGCGGAGTGAAGTCTCGGCAAGACGCACCAAAGCTTCGTTCAGAGAAACCATCGCGGAGTCGTCTTCGGCGGCAACACCGAGTCCTTCGGTAATGGATACGTGGGGCGCGCCATCACCGCGCTTGGCTGCCAGTCGCGCGACCGCATGGTTGACGAGGGCGTGACGCATGGCCAGCGCCGCGGCGCGCAGGAAATGTTCGTCGGTATTCCAGCCGCCGGATCGGCGCAGTTTGAGATACGCCTCATTGACCAAGGCCGTCGTTTGCAAGGTCGCACCCGCTCCAACCCGACTTCGCTCGCGATGGGCGAGCCGCTTGAGGTCATCGTAAAACAACGGCAGCAACTGATCGGCGAGCGCCCGCACCTCCGGGGCCAGGGAATCGCTCCAGTCTTGCCCGGCAATCCGGTTCATATCACCCGCACCGCTTTCCATAGTCGGATCATACTGGCCGAGTGGCCGGATTGGGCGTCTCTTTCTGTTTCCCATTGAGAACACGATTGCATTGATCATGGCGGATCGGTCCGCCTTTTCACGTAATACGAATATCAGCACTCTCGAAGCGTCCAGATGGGGACTGTTCGACACTGGTGAATTTATCTTCAGGAGATTCGGATGAAAGTGAATTCTTCACGACGTGCG
>JBDSPX010000199.1:0-8631 GCA_039930065.1 Dokdonella sp. | reverse complement strand
AATTAGTATTAAAAAGTCTATTTTCCGCCGATAAGTTCCGCCATCCACGAAAACCTCCAAAGGTTTCCTCTTCGCAACAAATGCCGGGTTCCTATGACTCTGGGTGTGTCAACAAGGCACTGGGACCCTGCCTGCGCAGGGACGACGAGCGGGTGGCGTCATTAGTGGTGGGATAGTTGGTATTTCGCGTTGTTGGGCCGCCAAAACGGCCAGCGATCAGCCCATTCGCTCAAGAATCGCGAGGGTGGGTTTCGCACGATTCAATGTGTAGAAGTGCAAGCCGGGTGCGCCGCCGATGATGAGTTTGCGACACAGTTCGGCGACCACGTCGGTGCTGAATTCGCGGATTGATTCGGCATCATCGCCATAGGCAGCGAAGCGCTTGGCCATCCAGCGCGGAATTTCGGCACCGCACATTTCCGAGAAGCGCTTGAGCTGGCTGAAATTGGCAATCGGCATGATGCCCGGAACAATCGGTACGTCGACACCGATCTTGCGCACCGCATCGACGAAACGGAAGTAGCCATCAGCGTTGTAGAAATACTGGGTGATCGCGCCGTTCGCACCGGCATCGATCTTGCGTTTGAAATTCGCCAGGTCGGCGTGGGCGTCGCTGGCCTGCGGATGGACTTCCGGGTAGCAGGCGACTTCAATATGGAAGTGATCGCCGGTTTCGCTGCGAATGAATTCGACCAGCTCGCTGGCGTAGCGCAGGTCTCCGATACTCGCCATTCCGGACGGAAGATCACCGCGAAGCGCGACGATTCGACGGATGTCGAGCAATCGGTATTCCTCGATCAGCGCGCGAATTTCTGCACGCGAGCCGCCCATGCAAGAGAGGTGCGGAGCAGCATCGAGACCATGCTGATGGCGCAGGCCTTTGACCGATTCGACCGTGTGACTCAGCGTTGAGCCGCCCGCGCCGAAGGTCATCGAAACGTAGTCCGGGTTCAACTTCTTGAGCTGGCGAACGGCTTTCTCAAGTCCTTCGCGTTGATCGTCGGTTTTTGGGGGGAAGAATTCGAAGCTGATCGCGGTCATTCGACGGTCCGGACAATGATGAGCCAGCAGTGTATCGCTTCATCGCGATGGATGCATATCTTGCAGGCGCCTCTCGCCACGCGGTGCAGAACATGGCCTACTTCGAGACATGTCGGTCGATGAATTTGCAGATAGCCCGATTGATGGGCGAGAACAGCGACTTCTTGTTCAGGAGTTTCGGGAAACGTGCGAGCGGGCGCGTCTCGGCGGGTTCTTCTATCCGATGGCGGTGGCTCTGGGATTTCTCGTCACATCGCGCCAATATCTGATTCAAGCGATCGTCTTGACTGCTTGCTTCGCACTTCTGGCCGCGCTGCGCCTGGTTATCCGCGCCCCTGAGGCGCCGGATAAGCGCCAGGTTCAAACGCATCTGCGTCGACTCTGGTCGGTGATTCTGGTCACCAATGTGCTCTGGGGAGCTTTCAGCGCCTGGAGTTTTATGGTCCTGCCCGAACCCGCGCCATTGGTTTCGCTGCTGTTTTCGAGCGCGTTCGGAATGGCGCTTGCGCATTCCCTGTGCATGCGACGGTTACCCTGTGTCGTTGGCATTCTTGCCGTCATGAGCCCCAGTCTGGTGATGCTCTGGCGCGGAATCACGCCGGGCGTTGGCCTGATGTGGGCGATCTATCTGACGTACATGCTGCTGGTCTTGCTGCGCAGCCATCGCGAATACCGGACGCGACTGGAGCTGGAGGTGGACTTGCGCGAGCAGCGTGACAAGTTCGAAATCCAGAGCCGGATCGATGACCTGACTGGAATCTTCAATCGACGCACGTTTGCCGATGCGCTGGCGAGTTCGCTTGAGGGTGCCGCAAGGGATATGCCGGTCTCACTGATGATTCTTGATATCGACTATTTCAAGCGCATCAATGACACCCATGGTCACCTTGCCGGTGACAGTTGCCTCGTGGCATTCGCGCAAAGGTTGAAGCAACACTTCAGCCGGAGCGGAGATGTCGTTGGTCGACTCGGTGGCGAGGAGTTTGGGGTGATTGTTCGGTGCGATCTTGAAGGTGCTCGGCAGCGCGCGGAGCAATTCCGTCTGGATCTGGGATCTTCAACGCCGATGTTCGAAGGCGACGAGACGCCGATAGCCGTCAGCATTGGTTGCGGCAGCTTCGACGCAAGACATCACGTAGCGTCGGATGCCTTGTATCGCGAAGTTGATGCGGCTCTGTACAAGGCGAAAACGTCGGGGCGAAATCGCACGGAATGCGCCGAACTCGACGCAATCCGAGCGCAACCGGCGGGCATTGCGCCCGCCGGATAAGTTCACTCAATAACGGTAGTGCTCGGGCTTGTACGGACCTTCCACCGGCACGCCGAGATACTCGGCCTGTTCCTTGCTCAAGGTGGTCAGCTTGACGCCGATCTGGGCCAGATGCAGACGCGCGACTTCTTCATCGAGCTTCTTCGGCAGGCGATAGACCGTCTTCTCGTAGACATCCTTGTTGGCCCACAGATCAATCTGGGCCAGGGTCTGGTTCGAGAAACTGTTCGACATGACGAAGCTCGGGTGTCCGTGCGCGCAACCGAGATTGACCAGACGGCCTTCGGCGAGCAGATACATGTTGCGACCGTTCGCAAACGTGTACTTGTCAACCTGTGGCTTGATCTCGACGCGCTTCACATCCTTGGCGCTGTTCAGACGATCAACCTGGATCTCGTTGTCGAAGTGGCCGATGTTGCAGACCAGGGCGTTGTTCTTCATGCCCAGCATGTGCTCGAAGGTGATGATGTCCTTGTTGCCGGTCGTGGTGACAAAGATATCGGCCTCGCCGAGAACGTCCTCGACCGTCTTCACCTCGAAACCTTCCATCGCTGCCTGCAAGGCGTTGATCGGATCGATCTCGGTGATGATGACGCGTGCACCGAGGCCACGCAGGCTGTGCGCGCTGCCCTTGCCGACATCGCCGTAGCCGCAGACCACGGCAACCTTGCCGGCGATCATAAGATCGGTGGCGCGCTTGATCGCGTCAGCCAGCGACTCGCGGCAACCGTAAAGGTTGTCGAACTTCGACTTGGTCACCGAATCGTTGACGTTGATCGCGGGTACCAGCAGCTTGCCGGCTTCGACCATCTGATACAGGCGATGTACGCCGGTGGTGGTTTCTTCCGATACACCACGCCAGTCCTTCGCCACGGCTGCCCAGAATCCGGGACGTTCGGTGCGTGTGCGCTTGAGCAGATTCTTGATCACCTGCTCTTCGTGGTTGGCGCCGGGCTGATCGCACCAGTCGCTACCATTTTCCATTTCGAGACCCTTGTGGATCAGCAGGGTCGCGTCGCCACCGTCGTCGACGATGAGCTGCGGACCTTTCTGGCCCGGGAAGGTCAGTGCATCGAGTGTGCAATCCCAGTATTCCTCCAGCGTTTCGCCTTTCCATGCGAACACCGGTGTGCCGCTGGCGGCAATCGCGGCGGCTGCGTCATTCTGGGTCGAGAAGATGTTGCAAGAGCACCAGCGCACATCGGCGCCGAGGTCACGCAACGTCTCGATGAGAACAGCGGTTTCCTTGGTCATGTGCAGCGAGCCCATCACGCGTACATCTTTCAGCGGCTGTGACTTCGCGTACTGGGCGCGGATCTGCATCAGGCCGGGCATTTCCTCTTCGGCCATCGTGATGCGACGGCGACCGAAATCGGCCAGGGACATGTCGGCAACTTTGTAATCGGTATTCGGGAGATCTTTTACGACAGCATTCATGCGGTTTTCGCTCCGTTGGATTGGGGCGGGCGCCGTTGAGGGGAATCGCTGACCGAGCCTGAGTCCGAATCCGTTGAAAGACTCGACCTGCAGCGCCCCTCGGCCGCGAGAGGGCGCGCAGTATATCGCTTATTCGCGATGAAAGGATGAATCGAATTCGAAGGCTGAAAACGCCAAAAAAAAACGGGCCGCAATGCGGCCCGTTCAAAGGTCAGCTTTTCAAGGATCGATTACTGACAGACCTCGATCTTGAAGTTGTCGATGTAGATTCCGCTCGGAGCCGCTGCCGTGGCACCGCTATCACTGGCGGCGCGGAACTGGACCTTGACGCTGTGACCTGAATAATCATCGAGATCGACAATCGAATGAGCCGGCGCAGTGGCGGACGGATGGCACCAGACCTGTTTGCCACCCAAGGCCGTCGTTGCGAGTGCGACACCGGTATACGGGTCTGTGAACATGCGTTCCGGTCCCGCGTAGACAAAGCTGCTCGAACCGTCACCGGCAAAGGCCAGCGAGCCGTTGTCGTAGCAGGCGCCCGGACCGCCATCTTCCATATTGTGGAAAATGTCATAGGACAGGATTACCGCTGCGGCACCGCCAGGAATCACAATGTTCGGTGAATTGAGCGTGCGGTCGCTGTCTGCCGTGTTGTCGGGAATCTGCCAAGCCGTAGACGTCAGGCCGGTAGCAATCGGCGGAGTACCCTGAGCCCAGCCAATCAAACCGGTTCCACCCGCTGTCCAGCCATTGATGCCGCCCTGGAAGTTGTCCTGGAAGACGGTGGTTGAAACGGTGCCAGCCGGGCAGGTACCCGGAACGCCGGTGGTGAAGCTGAATGTCGCCGAGGTGGGGCCGTCGGCACAGTAGTTGTGCGGAATGACGCGCCAGAAGTAGGTCGTGTTCGAATTCAGCGAAATGTCGACATTCCACTCGGTCGTGGTCACTGTGTCGCTGGCAACGATATTGGTGAAGCTCGAGTCGGTGGCAACTTGGACGGTATAGCTCAATGCATCCGATCCGCCGAGTGGCGGCAGCGGAGAATTGTCGAAGCCATCTTCGAAGATGCGATCACTGCCCCACGTCAATTTTGGACGAATTTTTGCGTCCGTCCGTGTATTGCTGGGTGCCCGCAACACGGGTTGTGCGGCGGATGTCGCCGATACACCGAGTTCAAGCACGATTGACCGGTTCAGTGTGGAATCGGTGCCGTCGGCATTGAAGACATATTCGCCGGACGGAAGCGACGTGGCATTGGCCAAGGTCATAACCGCCGAGCCAGGTGCGGCAACCGGGTTGCTTGAGAAATTCGCCGTCGTGCCTGGCGGCAGACTGGTACCGGAGAGCGTCACGTTGCCTGCGAAACCGTTGAGAATGCCGGCGCGTAGTGCCCAAGTCGGATTTGAAGCTGTGGCTGCGCACATTTCAACGCGCTTTGGCGTGTCCGAAACGATTGCAAAATCAGGGGTTCCGCAGTTCGGAAACTTGAAGCTGCAGACGCGTGTATGCCAGCCGCCTGTCGTCGTCGTCGGATAATATTCGGTTGTGAAGTAGAACGTGCACTGGTCGCTGGGATCGACACTCATTTCCGAGTAGTCACCCCAACGGTTGTTGGTGCTCGTTTGCGAGCCGTTGGCGATGCCGTCCGTACACGATTGCTCATCAAGAAGGATGCCGGCCGGATCGCTGAGTTGGCGACCGGTCACGCGGATCTGCGGATGCATGGTCTCACTCGATACGGAGTAACCCACGCCAATGTTGCCGCTTTTGTCGATCGCGATACCACCCATCCAGCGATTGTTCTGATCGGGTGCGTAGACGCCTTCGTCAGCGAGTGTCTTGTTCAACGCGGTCGGGACGGCCGGTGCCGCGCCACCGTTGCCGAGGGTGAAGTTGACCCAGTTGATACTCGATTGCTCGACATCGCCCTTTACCGAGTGGTTGACGACCAGACTCATCGGGTATGGTGCACCAGCGGGAAAAGCGCGAACCTGCGCGTGGTACTGGATATGCGTACCGAATGGATCGAGCCCGTTGGTAGAGTCAAGCTGAGGCACTTCGTTGCTATACGGAACGAACGGCTTGCCCGCCACACGCTCTGGCAAGCTCGAAATGGTAGAACTTGCCGGGGTTGTCCAATTCAGGCAAAGATTCCAGAAAAGATACTCGCTGGTTGATTCGTCAAAATGCACGAAGGCCGGGCAGGCATTCGCCGGTGCTTTGACGGTTCCGATCAAGTTGAATGGCTCGACTCCGTAGGCGTCGAAGCCGGTGAATCGAACCAGCTTTGCCGTAGCTGCGCCAGCCAACATGGCCGCGCGATCAAATGCCATGAATGAGGCGCCGGTGAAGGAGCCGCTGGCACTGGTGGATGTGAAATCATGCGTGGTCAGCAAATACGCATCCTGACTTCCGCCTTCGTCGGTCCAGATGCCGAGCTTGCCGTAGTCGCCAAAACGGTTCGGTGATGTCCACTGGAATTCGTAGCGGTTGTAGGTTCCCAGCGGATCCGAAGTCGTTGAAACGGCGAAGCATTGTGCATACGGCACGCTGGTTACAAACTGGCTCATGACCCAGCGATGCGCGGTCTGATCAAAAACCACAAGCGGATCGCCGGCGTTTGTCGTCTGACACTTGCCACCGAAACCGGCCCAGAACGAATTGCCGTTGGTTGGACCCGAGATCTTCACGCCGGTGGTCTTGTTGTAGACCGCCCATTGGCTGTTGACCCACTGGATGTACTCGTTGTCGCCGACGTCGCCATTGGTGTCTGGCGGCATACAGCCACCACAGGCTTGCGTGACATCGAGTGCTTCGAAAGCGAGGCTCACCGCAGGCGCAGGGTTGCCAGCCGGCATCTTCTGAATACCTGGATAGCGCATTTCCGCCTGCTCGGTGGATACCGCGCGATTGGAGGGTTTGAGGAATTTGTTCGGAATCTGGAAGGGCTCCTCCGACGTACCAGCGGAGCGCTCGACCGGAAGGTCGCGGATGATGTCGCGCATCGGAGCCGAGACATCATGGCGAACCGACTGGGTGACGATGACGTTGTTGACATTGGAGTCTGCCGCATGGGCAGAACACATTGAAACGAGAAACGCTGCTCCGAAGGAGGCAAGCGGAATTCGGTATAGCGACATGAGTAAGGCTCCGCAACGAAAGAGTGGATCAAGCCCTGCTCTCGTTGGTCGCAGTACGATCAGCGAAGCATCACGATCAGTGAGATCCCTCTTTCTGTTCACGCAACCTGGCATCAAGCAGGTTCAAGCGACGCAGATGATCGTCCAGAAATTTTCTTGTTTGAGCGGGTAGATCAGGCTTGGCCAGCGCAATTCGAATGGCTGCATGCTCACGGGTCGGTTCAAACTGCCGAATTGTGAGCAATGCCTTTTCTGCCAACAGCGGTGTCTCACTTTCGATCCAACGCGAAACCAGCTCCGGCGTCATTGCCGAATCCGTTGCCGCAAGCAGGTTGAAAGCTGCGAGGACGAGTTCGCTTGGATCTTGAGCCATAGAAGCATATCCGCCTATGGGCGTAGTTTCCAGTATTTGCTGGGCAGCATCGTGCCCCCAGTCGCCGATAACGTCCGGTTGACGCCATGCGCCAACAAGCAAAGTCCTGCGCGCCGAGGGCCATGCTTGCGAATCGAGCGCCAGCTTTCGAAATGCCTCTTGGTCCTTCTTGTCGGCGAGATTGCGGAATTCCGGATCCATCACAATCTGGCTCGCAGCGAGGTTTTGCAGCGCTCGATCCTTGCCTGAGAGAGCTTTCATCAAGCGCTGCCACAGACGACGTTGCTCGTGACTGCGCTCCCGATCGGAGCGGCTCGCTTCGTTTGCTGCGCCTTCTTCTTCGTTGCCTGCGCGCAGAATCGATCGCAATTGACGGCTGTCTTCAAACATCGCCGGTTCGATGCCCAACGCCATGAGCATGACAGGGCCTGCTGGATTGAGACGCAGCATTTCACGCTTCACCATATCCGCCGTATAGAGCGTGTAGCCAAACACATACCGGGTTCCGATCTTGGCCTGAGCCAACGCCTGCTTCGGCACACGGAGATCGATCCTCCGAGGCGGCGTGGTTTGCCCGCTGAGCCGTTCGCCCATTGCGAAAACAAGCCGACCGGACGGATTGATCTCCAGCAGCTTCCCGGCGACCAGCATGTTTTGCTTTGCGAAAAGAACCTCAAGCGGAGGCTCAGCGCCCTCGGCCGCAATGGCGGCCGGGAGCCAAATCGCCATGCTCAGCATGGCGATTGCGAAAAGCCGGAGCCGACTCAAGGCCCCGGACTTTCCGGATACCATCATTTCAGCTTGGCGTCAGCGCGCAGCGCATCGGCCTTGTCAGTCTTTTCCCACGAGAACGTCGTGAACGACGAGCCATCGGCAAGCGTGACGAGTTCCGGGGTGCGTCCAAAGTGACCATAGCTGGCGGTGCGTTGATACATCGGATGAACCAGATCCAGCATCTTGATGATGCCGTACGGGCGCAGATCGAAATGCTTGCGGATCAGCTTCTCGATTTTCTCATCGCTGATCTTGCCGGTGCCGAACGTGGTCACCGAGATCGAGGTGGGCTCGGCCACGCCGATCGCGTAGCTGACCTGCACTTCGCAGCGATCGGCAATGCCGGCCGCGACAATGTTCTTGGCGACATAACGCGCGGCATAGGCAGCTGAGCGATCGACCTTGGACGGATCCTTGCCCGCGAACGCACCGCCGCCATGACGCGCCCAACCGCCGTAGGTGTCGACAATGATCTTGCGACCGGTCAGGCCGCAATCGCCGACCGGTCCGCCGATGACGAACTTGCCGGTCGGATTGATGTGGTACTTGGTGCCCTTGTGCAGCCACTTGGCCGGTAGCACGGGCTTGAGGATATG
>JBDSPX010000198.1:0-16796 GCA_039930065.1 Dokdonella sp. | reverse complement strand
CCGGATGAGCGGTAATCGCCCGGATTGTCGTTGGTGCCGAGCATCCACAGGAAAGGATCGTTGAGTCGAGTCTTGGTGATGTTGAGCACCGGAATTGAGACGCGACTACCGGTGCCCGGACCACGGTTGGATTGTTTGATATCCGGGCGACCCGGCTCTTCGAGACGCTGGATCTGGCCGGTCTCATTGGGCAGGCCAATCTCGGGAAACAGGTTGCCGATATTTCTGCCGCCGCGCTCGAAGACGCGAAAGATATCGCCGGGCGGTGTGGTTTCCCAGCTGGGCAACGGGCTGATTTTCGGCAGGATACCGTGGGCATCCATGCTGGCGTCGTTGGGGATACCGTTGCTGACGCTTACGCCTTCACCTTCGCGGTTGTAGGCCTCGCCAAGCAGCGAGTGCTTATTCGGCAAGATGCCATTGTTGTAGGCGCCGGCGCCCCAGAACATCGCGGCGTTAGCCATGAGACTTTTTTCGTTGGCCTGGATCACCGGCAGATGGCAGGAGCCGCAGGCCTCACGTGCAATGCGCAGATCGCCCGGATTGATGAAGCGCACATATTCCGGTGACTCTTTCAGCAGCCATGTATAGCTGCGCGTCGGATTAGCGCTGGATGGCCATTTATCCGGGAAACGCGGCAGCACATGGGCTTGATTGATCGCCTCTTGATAGGACGGCGCAAACGAATGGCCGGCTTCATGCCCATGGCCTTCGCCATGCTCGGAGGACGCATTCGCAACACGCTCACCTGAGACGCCCGCTGGTGCCACGACGCTCGCATTGCCGCCATGGCAATCCGTGCAGCCGAGCACGACGGCTGGCGAGGCATGCATGGTCTTGCGATCGGATTCGGTATGACAGGTCACGCATCCGGCGGATTTTTCATCCGCCTGATTCCAGGTCTGGAAGGCAGGTGCATTCGGTGCAGTCACATAATCACGCTCGACGGCGACTTCCTCGTTCGCCTGCGCCTGAGACGCCGAATAAGGCGTGAGCAGGCTTAGCGTGGCGAAAACTGCGCCGAAGGCCAAATGAGCAAGCGTGTTTCGCGGTCGCATCGCGGTCTCGCGATGGGCATCGAAGTCGGGTGTGTTGGCGCTCGGCGTACTCATGTCATGTACCTCAATAAGCCAGCACGATATTGCCCAGCACCGAGTAATAGGTACTGTGCTTGTCGCCGTAAAGATCCTTGAATCCGCTGCCGGGAAGCAGGGCAGCGCCGGACAGACGCAGGATCACGTTCTGTGTGAAATGGGGTCGGTAGATCCACGAGATCGAGGCGTCGGTGCCGATATGTCGGCCGATGTCGCCCTGGTTGCGAGCGGCCTCGAGAATCGCGGTCTTGTCGAACCAGAGCTCATTGAGATTGGCAGTTACGCGGTGGGCCGGCGTAATGTCGAAATCGGCACCGAATCCAATCAGACGCAGACCCGGATTGTCGAAATTCGATTGACCATTTTCCTTCGACGAGCGCAGATCGTTGAGGAAGCCATTGCGCTGGGCGAGGGCGACCCCACCACCTCCGATCAGTGGCACGTTCTGACGCACCCAGTAGCTCGTATCGGCGCCAGCGAAAATCGGATTCTCGAATATCGCGTCGTAGCCGGTTGAGCGATTGTCGAACGGATCGCTGTCGCCACTGGCGTAGGCGAGCGAGCCGCGCAAACGAATCCAGTTGTAGTCGATCGAAGCTTCGGCGGCAGCAAAGCCGGCGCGAATGTCTGTCCGCTGATTGACGAAGACGCCTGGCGTCTGTTTGCCGAAAACCCCATAAGCCGAAACGGTCAGATTGACCCTGCCGATGTGGCCATCGCCGTTGTAGCCGAGATAGCCGACGTCATAGGTTCGCGGAGTCTCCAGACCCAGCGAAGAAGGTCGCTGGATGAAACCGTTGGAATCATAGAACGGATGATCTTCGCGATTGCGGTTGTACAGCGCGGTGACCTGCGAAGTGAACCCGGTAAAGGGAAAGTCTTGCCGATACAGGTTGGCGACAAAGATATCGTCCTTGCGTGGCGCTTTGGTGACATCGTTGAGACCGGAATTGATGTCCTTGTCGAGGCGGCGGAACCAGGCCAGGTTGTACTGCCAGAAGTTGTTGTCCCGATTGCCGAACAATCGAATACCGGGCTGGCTATCCTGGAACAGGAAGCCTCGGAAATCGCTGTTGAACGGCTGGATGCCGACGCGCAGCGAGTCGAAATCGTAGCGATCCGAAACATTGCGCAGGTGCTTGTCGACGAACAGTTCCTGCACGCCGATGAAGCCGTCATCGCGGTCG
Organism: Dokdonella sp.; assembly: GCA_039930065.1. GTDB lineage: Bacteria > Pseudomonadota > Gammaproteobacteria > Xanthomonadales > Rhodanobacteraceae > Dokdonella. The sequence goes on along the minus strand of JBDSPX010000198.1, from coordinate 14,515 downwards.
GTGCCGCGATCCGGATTGACCTGTAGTGCGCGAGCCTCGTTGGTATGCACTCGATTGTAGTTGAGCGCCAGCAACGCCTTGAATTCGAGCTCTGGCGGTTTGAACGTCGTGTCGCCGATGTAGTAATCCGCGCCGACGATGAGTGTCTGGGCGAGAATCAACTGATTGGTGCGACCAAGAACATCGAGATCTCCGCTGCCGCCGGTTCCCTGTGCGCCGACCGGTGTCGGGATTGAGCGCGGCTCGATGATCGTGTCGGAAATCGCCAGCAGATTGAGGAAGTGATCCTCACCGCGGATCGGCTTGTCGGCCTTCAGTACGTTTTGATTATACGGATCGAGCAGCGAATGCTTGAAGCCGAGCGATTCCATGATCCGCCAACGATCGGGAACCGGCAAAAACTCACCGGCCTGATCGACCGGTGCCGGGTTGACCGCGTCCGGATTCTGCTCGACGAACATCGGCAGTGGTTCTGGTGGGTGACCAGGCCGACGACGCGGAATCTGCGACTGGTAGGGGTCGTAATTCGCAGCCGGCAAGATGCCGAGCATTTCCAGCAGATGCGGAGTCGCCGCGCTCGGGTTCTGCGCATAGGTCGGAGCAGGGCAGAGCAAGGCGGCAAGGATTGCAGCACTGATCGGCAGAAGTCGTTGCGGCTGGAAGCGGATGGCGTTCATCTACTTGCCCTCGCAGACATTGTCGGCGCCAGAGTCGATAAACGGTGCCTGCGGACATTGAATGTAGCGAAGATGCGCACCGCTTGGCGCCAGATTGTCTGCGCGCATCGCGGGTGGCGCGTTGCCGAGCGTTCCAAGTACCACGCCGGCATTGTGTACCGAGAGGAAGCTGACCATGTCATCTTGGTCGACGCCATCACCTGACACGCCGACACCACCGATGAGTGTTGAGCCGCGATAGATCGGCACGCTGCCAGGGAAGATCTGGATGCCATTGGCGATTCGCGGAATACCCGTGCAGGTTCGCGGCAAATCCGCCGGCAACATCGGCAGGGGGGTGCCTGCGAGGGAGACGCTGAGGCCGGCTTGCTGCAGATAGACGGCGACGGTCAAGGCGAGTCGGTTGTAAACGAGATCGAGTTGCTGACCGACCTGGAAAGGGCTCCATTGCGCAATCGGATTGCTGAACGGGCCCGGTGCGGTGCCTTCGACGCCATCTGGATAATACGGTCGCGCCATATTGCCGCCAGCACGATCGGTAAAGGCAATTGCGCCATCTCCGAACGCTCCTGGAATGCCAAGAAAACCGCGCACCCGCGCCAGCGTGGCGGAAAATGGACGCGTTTCGACGACGCTCAGTGCCACCGTGCCGGCATTGAGATCGACGACATCGGAAAGATAATCGGCCGCCGCCGCTGTCATCAATCCGGTCGGCGCCGGCGCAGCCAATTGATCATTCGCGGCAAAGGCGCTGGAGTTGAACATTGCCGTGCGCGCTTTCTGCAACGAAACTTCAGTGCCAAAAATCGGCGCATCGCGGGTTCGTGCGATGGCCAGCGGTTGACCATTGGTATCGACGATCGACACGCTGACTCGAGCTTGCGTCGAGAGCGGTCGGCGGATCTGTGCCCGGGCCCGATTGGCGACTTTAAGCGCCTCCTGCATGATCACGCGCACTTCGTTTTCAGTCAGCGCATCGGCACCATCGGTGCCTGCCTGAGGCGCGAATCGGTTGTTGCCAAATTCATCGACGACGACAAACGCGTCGAGACCGGGGTAGTCGGCCGCGTCGGCGCGGATGCCCGAATCAGCCTGGCCAAAGGCGGTTCCTGAAAGCAGCCCGCTGGCATTGCCGTAGTAGCCGGGGACATTGATCAGGCCACCGGAAGCGGCACCAAGACTGGCGTACGCCGGTGCGGTGGCCGGGTCGACTGCAAGACGAGAAAACTCGACATCGGAATATCGAAAATTCTTGCCGTCAATCGTGATGACATCGCCGCGACGATCGGCTGGCGCACCGTAGCTGAAGGTTCCAGCCCAGGCGATGAACTCGTCCATGTCGCGATCACGATCATCGATGTTCGGGTCGAGCGTGTAGTTGCCATCCGCAGCAACGCCAATACCACCAACCGGCACACCATTCTTGTAGAGCGGAAATCCGCCGGGATCAGCCGAAAGTCCAAGCGGTGATCGATGCGGACCCGGGCCTGTGCCGACGCCGCCGACACTATCGACAAGTTGACGGGAAAAATCCGAACATGGCAATTGCGAGAACTGCACGCCGAACAACGGTCCCGCAGGTGCGTTGCGTTCACGCGGGTTCAGATGCTCCTGGACGATCTGGCTTGCGGTGCGTGTGGAAAAGGCGTTGCCTTCACTGGATAGATACGCGCCCGTGATCGCCTTGGATACTGCGGCCAGTTCGCTTGGCACGATGAGACCTTCGAGACCGCCGATGACGCCGCGATCCGTACCGATCCGCACCAGCGCATTGGCACCGCTCATTCGGTAAACCGCGAGTACATTGCCGACCCGGTCTACAACGGCAATCGTGGCCGGAAGGCTCTGCGCCGATGCTTCATGGACTGCCTGTGCAATGACTTTGCCGACATCAGCCGGTGTCAGAAACGAATCGGCAACGGCACAAGAGCCCGTGCAACCGCTGTCCGAACTTCCCGGCGGCGGATTGCTTGGCGGTGACGTACCCGTCTGACTAGTCGAATTACTGCCCCCACCGCAACTCGCGAGGAGGGCAAAGCCAATCAAGCATTGGCCGATTCTGGTGATCCCCATCACTTCTCCCCGTTCGCCTGCTGCGAGCCTGCATACGAAACGCAGCGTCGATCATAGCTCAGTCAATCGGTGGCGACTATTGCTGTTGTTGCCCGTTGTCAGGGTGACTTGCGGGTTTGCTTGTCCAAAGTCACAAGCGGTGAAGTGTGGTAGCCGTGACAAGCGATGCAGGTACTCGCAACTTTGTCCTTGGCGTGCGCACCTGCGTGACATTCGCGACAATTTTCTATTCCCGGAATGAGCAGATCATTGGATGCCTCCGATTTTGGCGCTCCGGCATGACAGTCGATACAGGTGTTGGTTTGATGTTTGGCGTGATTGAATTTTGCTTTGGAATACCAGATACCCGATACCCGCACCGGTGCAATCTGCCAGGCATTGTTTGCCGCCGTCGGTGCGCTGACGCTGTGGCAGGTGACACAGGCCTTGCCGGTAAATATCGTCTTCGCGGCTTGGTCAGCGCGATCACGTGCCCAGGCGAGTGCTTCGACGCGCTCTTCGCGCGACAACGGCGGCGACCCCGGTCGACGACGTTCCTGCACGACGGTCGGTGCGCGTGCATCGGCATAGCCGCCTTCGAGTCCGCGATTGGCGTAAAACTCGTTGAGGGTATAACTCACCGCGGCAACATCGGCGTGGGGGACTTCGCGGTCCGGAGCCAACGTGTCGAAACCGAGCGTATGACATTCATGACACATGGTTTCGAAGGCGATCGGCTTCATGGCCGACCCACCGGCATCGGGCTGGTGGCAATTGGCGCATTCGAGATGTTTGCGGCCGTTGGGGGTGTTCAAGCCTTTCGGATCAAGATGTTTCAGATGGTTGAACTTGAGACCTGAATTCTCTTTCAGTCCGCTGGACCAAAGCATCGATTTCGGCGTGAACGTGTTGTCAGCGCTCCAGCCAGGCAGGTTGACATGAAATTGCGGATGCGTGGATCCGAAGTCTGATACATCAACAACCCCACTGGCGCCCTGTGTTCGCGTCTTGAGGTCGGCATGACAATCGGAACAAAGGCGCTGATCGGTGCTGATCATTCCCCGGTTGCCATTGTGATCCTGGTGGCAACTGCCGCAGCGGGCATCGCCAAGTGCTGGGATATTGAATTTTACCGGGTCGGCGTGGGCCTTTGTGCTCGTGTGGCAGGAGGTACAAGCCTTGTCGCGCACCATCAGGAAAGGGTGTTGGTGACATCTCGTGCAATCGTTGGCGAAAAATCGATGGGCGGAATCGATTTCACCGGGATTCCAGAATGCAGTGCTCGGCAGCGGCGAATAACGCAGGATCTTGTTGAGGCCTGGCACAATATGGGTTGCCGCTGGCAGGAGCAGGCCGAAACCCAGCACCAGAAAGAAGCCCAGCCACGACGGCCAGCGTTTGCTGATCCAGGTTTGCGAGAGGCTGGTCGGCTTCTTGCGTTTCGAAACGATCGCCGCTTGTTCACTCTTGTCGATCGCGGAAACTTCGACAGCGGCGTCGAAATCACCCTGCAGATCGATCAGGGTCAGACGCGTCGAACCGAGTTCCACAATGGCGCCGTGGCCCACGGTGATCGAGTAGGTGATCTCGCCGTTGACCCGGATACCCGCGACGATCAGTGATTCGACCTTGAATTTGTTCTTGCCGACCGCGGTGATACTCGCGTGGTTGAGTGCGGCGCGAAGGTCCGGCAGAAAAATGGCCTGATCTGCGGCACGACCGATGGTCAGCACTTCACCGAAGTGGATATCGTCTTCGTAGGAGATCGAGCTCGCGCTCTTCTTGAGGACGCGACGAATCAGCCAACGCATCGGAGCAGCCTTTCAAGTCTTCGTGCTGGAGCAATCGGCGTCATCGGACGAAGCGCACCCTACCAGTAGAAAAATACGGAAATGATGTGGCCGATCAACGCAGCCAGGAGGGTCACGGAGAGCGGAACATGGATGTAGAGCCAGATTTCCATGATCGCCTGATACTGAATATCGCGTGCCACGCGCGAAGCCAGATTGCGCTTGCGTGAAAGCATGTCGATCAGTTTGCGTAGCGCTTCGGATTGTTTGTCATCGGCTTTCCCGGCAAGGAAGTCGACCATCGCAAACATCGTTTGCCCTGCTTGCATGGCTGGAGGTGCGGCGCCAACCTGAGTTTCGCGATGCTCGATCGCGGCTTTGACTCGCGAGATGGCGATATCGGAGCCATCGCGTGCGCGAAGTTGAGTCCAGACGCCGCCACCGAGACGGGTATTCTCGATAGACCGCAGCACTACGCCATGAATCTCGGGCGCGATTCCATCAGCGAGGGATAGGGCGTTCTGGTCGATATCCGCAATTTCCTCAAGCATCGCGTCGCGGGTCGCGCTTTCGCGATTGCGCGTCATCAAGGTCGGATAACGCAAATAGGTATAGACCCCGAAAAATCCGCTGAAAATGACTGCCAGCATCAGCACCAGGGTCAATGTATGCAGATTCCAGCCAAACTGAAATCCGCAGTGGAGCAGGGCGATCAAGATCAACGTGGTGCCCAGATAGACATGCGCCGATAACCAACCCAGCGTGCTGCCCATCGTGGTCGAGTAACTGCGCTTTCGAATTCCGAAGAGCATCAGCCAGACAATCAGCAACGCAGCGACCGTGCCGAGGGTATAGCCGAGCCAGGTGCCGCCATTCGGTACGCCTCCGGGATCGTGCCAGATATACAGAATGATCGAAATGACCGACAAAGCCAGCGAAATCCAGAGATATCGCGACTTTGCATGTGTCAACAGGGACTCATGCACGGCGATCGTTGCTCTGAGCGGCACCGTTGTCTGGCAAACAGAAAGCGTCTGCTTGCGTCATCATATCAACGCCTCGATTGTGCATAGGTCGGAAATTCCTCGGGGCTGATGCGAATGGCGGCTCCGGTCGGGCAGGCGCGCACACAAGCGGCACCTCCGGCCTGATCCTTGCACATGTCGCATTTGACGGCTTTTTTTGCTTTTGGGTCTTTTGTTGCTTTGGGATCGTAAGGCGCCTCGCCGGGGCCGGGGCCGCGTCCGAGCAGCAGCCACTGCAACAATCCAGGCTTTTTAGGCGGCTTGCTGGCCATGTGGATAACGCCGTAGGGGCAGTTGCGCACACAATTTCCGCAGCCGATGCAGTTGTCATTGATGAAGACTTCGCCATTCGGTGCGCGGCGTAGCGCGTCCGGTGGGCAATCCTTCATGCAATGCGGGTGTTCGCAATGACGGCAGGAGGTCGGCACGTGTACGTTTGCAAACGTTGGCCCGGCCTCACGGTCAAGCCGCGAGGTGCCGCCATGCGTTTCAGCGCAGGCTTTCTCGCAATTGTCGCAGCGCACGCAGAGTGACTCATCGATGAGCAGGATATCGGTAGCTTCTCCGGCACCTTGTGCCATCAGGAAGGAAATAATGTCGCCTCCTCCCGGCATCGCCTGCATTGCGAGATTGGCCGATGTTCTATCTCTGAATTCTTTTTGCAAGCGCAACTTGAGCGCGGGGATCTGCGCAATCGATCGTTTGAACGTTGCACCGTCGAGGCGGATCGTTTCGGTGGCGATCGCCGCACGAGCGCTGGCCGATCGATGGGCTTCACCCATCAGCGCCATCTCTCCGACGTAATTTCCGGCAGCGACATAGGTCAGCACAATATCCTTGCCGCCAATGTTTCGGGAAATCGTCAAGGAGCCAACCCGGACCAGATGCAGGCAATCGCCTTCGTCGCCTTCCTTGAATACATAGTCGCCGGCCTTGAAGCGCTGCAGCGTAGCGTGCGCCGCCATTTCCGCGAGCTGCGCCGCATTCGCCTCGGCGGCGAAACGCGACTGGATCGCGCGGATGATGAAGACACGGTCAATTTCAGCCTTGACCGCCTCGACCGAGTTGATCAGTCGGTTCATCGAACGCCGCGGTGTTTCGACCAATACGCAATTCGGTCCGGCAAGCACGGTCGCAGAACGTCGCCGCCCGGAGATCAGGCTCATTTCGCCGAAGAAATCGCCGCGACGCAGGACGATCGGCGCAGTCTTGCCTTCGACGGCGATGCGTACCTCGCCCTCGACGATCGAATAAAAGCTGTTCGTGTAGTCGTTGCGCTCGAAAATAACTTCGCCTTCAGCAGGCGTGCGAATGTCCGAGTCAAGCATGAATTCGCGCATCTGCAGCGGCGTGATGTGCGAAAGCACCGGCACATTCTTCTGAATCTGGCCGAGCGCCTGGTCAACACTGCCGATGCCTTTCAAGTTGGTGAACTTGGCCTTGAGCAAGGGGGCGTCGGCCGGTTCCACGTTTGTGCCGGTGATGTACTCGACAACTTCGTAACCCTGATTCATCGCTTGCTTGATCAGCGGATAGCCGCCGAGTGCGCCGACGATGTAGAGGCCTTTCACGTTGGATTCGTACTGCGCACTGATCGCCGGTACCGATGCCGGATCCTTGTTGGGAAAGACCACCCCACAGGCTTCGACGAAGCCACGCGGTGCGGTGGCGCCGAGTCTTGCAATGACGCGGTCGAGCAAGATCTGCGCGCGACCATTCGCGGTATTGAGAATCATCCGGCCTGGCTTGCGTCCGGCGCTGAGCGCTTCGACTTTTTCTGGAGCCGAGTTGTAGTAACACTCGATGAGACCGTCTTCGATGGCTTTCAGAATGGCATTCTCGTTGCCCTTCTTGGCGCGCCCGAATTCATCCTTGCGGTTGATGATGATGACGTTGTTCTGTTTCGCGAGCGCGACCGCGTTCTCGATGGCGGCATCGCCTGCACCTACGACGACAATGGTCTCGCCCTCGTAGGCATCCGGATCGTCAAGTTGATACTGGACGAAAGGCAGATCCTCGCCAGCCACGCCAAGCTTGCGCAGGTTGCCCTGCAAGCCTATGCCAAGGACAACGGCTTCCGCTTCAAAGCTTTTGCCGTTGCTGCATTTGATATCGAAGATGCCGTCCGCACGGCGCTGGATCGCGCTGACTTCATGCTTGTGACGCACGTTGATCTTGAGCCGCGCCGCGGCATCGTCCCAGCCGCCGAGGATGGTCTCGCGCAGCCCGGCTTCGAACGGAATAGGCGAGCGTAACGGCAGGATGCCGGGCTCGTCCATGACGTACTTGCCTTTCTGATAAAGGTAGATCGTATTCGACAGGTGCGGTTCGGCTTCGAGCAGCACATGCGATTCGTTGCGCTCGGCGGCGCGTGCTGCAGCCGACAAGCCGCCCGGTCCGGAACCGACGATCGCAATTTTGAAACGTTCGCTCATGAGTGCCCTCCGCCCATCCCCGATCATACCGAAGCTGACTGGTTGTAGGCGACTCCCCGCGCAATCGTTGCAGCGGGCCTAGTAGGATGCATGGAGCAAGCGCGCGCCGGTGAGTCTCTCCAGACGTCGCTTGTGGCCAGCTTGCTTGACCCGATGACGAGGATTTCATGCGCCAAATCAGTCACTACCCTGGTATGGAAGAGTGCGTGCAGCGGATTTTCGTGGCCTGCGGCCAGCATGTCGTGCTTGCAGTGCCGTTGGGTCTCGGCAAACCGAACCATCTGATCAATGCCTTGTATCGGCGGGTCGCGGCCGATCCTGCGCGTCGATTGACCATCCACACAGCCCTGTCACTCGCCGTACCAAAGCCCACGAGCGAACTGGAGCGGCGTTTCGCCAAACCCTTCCTGCGCCGCCAGTTCGGCGATGACTATCCCGATCTGGATTACGTCAGCGCGATGCGCAAAGACGCTTTGCCGGCAAACATCCGTGTCCACGAGTTCTATTTCCAGTCCGGGTCGATGCTGGGATCGCGTCAGGCCCAGCGCGACTATATTGGTTTGAACTACACCTTCGTTGCGCGGGATCTCGCTTGCGCAGGCATCAATGTCATTGCCCAACTGGTCGCGCGTCGCGGAGCCGCTGAGGAAGCCCGCTATAGCCTCGCCTGCAATCCCGATGTCACCCTGGATTTGATCGAGCGCATGCGCGAGGCAGGCGCGAAGCGTCCACTCGTTATCGGTGTTGTCCACGATGAGCTGCCATTTCTGGGCGGCGATGCCGATGTCGGCGATGGCGAGGCTCTGTTCGACGTCGTCGTGTCGAATCCAAACCTGCGGCAGCGACTGTTCGCCTTGCCGAGAGAGGATGTCGACGACGCCGAATACGCGATCGGTCTGCACGCGAGCACCTTGGTCAAGGATGGCGGCACCCTGCAGATTGGCATCGGTGCGCTGTCCGATGCGTTGGTGCAGGCCTTGATCCTGCGTCAGCAAAACAACTCAAGCTACCGGGAGGTCATCTCGACACTGCGCCACGCTGCGGCTTACGAGGTAGCCCTCGATACGATCGGCGGGCTCGAAGTGCTGCAGCAGGGGTTGCACGGATCCAGTGAAATGATCATGGACGGCTTCATGCACCTGCGACGGCAGGGAATCCTCATACGCAAGGTGTATCCCGATCTCGCCCTGCAAAAGGCGCTGGACGCTGGGACGATCAACGGCATCCTTGGTAGAGGCGACGCGCAAAGATTGCGCACGGCGGGCGCACTGCCTGCGAGATTGGATGAAGCAAAGCTTGCGCACCTCATCGCGCTCGGCATTCTGGGTGACGACGCGGTTTTGCGGAACGAGCGCCTGGAATTTTCAGACGGCACGCATTTGCCCAACGATCTTGACGACACCGACGTGCTCGAAGCGCTGGATCAGCGTATTCGTGGACGGCCATTGCGCAGCGGTTGCTATTTGCAAGGAGGATTCTGTCTCGGTTCGGCCGGTTTCTATGAGTGGCTTGGCGCCTTGACCGGAGACGACTACGACGGCCTGTCGATGAACCGAATCTCGCAAGTGAATCAATTGCGGCGCGGTGACGAGGTTCTTGATGCCGTTCAGCGGCGGCAGTCGCGCTTTTTCAATACCTGCATGATCGCCACTGCACTCGGCGCGGCTGCGTCCGACGCCATCGACGACGGTCGTGTCGTCAGCGGTGTCGGCGGGCAATACAACTTTGTCGCAATGTCCTTCGCTCTCGATGACGCGCGTTCGATTCTCATGCTGCGATCAACCCGCAGTTCGAACGGGGAAACCACCTCGAATATCCGCTGGAACTATGGCCACACGACGATTCCACGGCATCTTCGCGATATCTATGTCACCGAATACGGGATTGCCGATTTGCGCGGCAAAACCGATGAAGAATGTGTTTGCGCAATGATTGCGATCAGTGACGCACGCTTCCAGCAGCCACTGGTCGACGATGCAATCAGCGCGCGAAAGCTGCCGCGGGATTTCAGTATTCCTGTTGCCTGGAAAACCAATACGCCAGACGCTCTTTGCTCCCAGCTCAAATCCGTGCGTACGAGCGGCTTGTTGCCGGACTATCCGTTCGGCAGTGATTTCAATGAAATAGAATTGCGTCTGTTGCCCGCGCTTGGATGGTTGAAGACCACGGTGTCACGGCGCGCGCGATGGCCGCAATTGCTTGGCGCACTCGTCAAGCCTGGCAAGTCGGATGAGGAGGCACTCGAGCGCATGGGATTGGCGAATCCGCAAACGCTCAAGCATCGTGTGATGGCTCGTCTCGTTGCTGCAGCCTTGAATCGAAACCAATAGTCAAAGCGGACTCCCGGAAAGAGCCGAGTCCAGCCATTGGCGCGGATATTTGCTAAGTTAGCGGTGCATCTTCGCCTTCCCAGGAATTCAACCGGACCGATGAGCGATCTTCACCGCCGCCTCTTGCGTGATATGCCGGATCGCCAAACCGCCAAGGCGGGCGACTTCAATACCGAGGCGCGCTCGGTTCGTGCTTGGGCGGACGCGCTACCTTTGGCCAATTTCTCGGCCACCGCACGCATGCTGGTCGAGGCGTTGCGAGCGATGAACCGCCTCCGCATTGCGCCGGCCGAACGACTCGAAGCGCTGGAAATCCTTCGCGGCCCGGTCACTCAGCTTGCGACACTGGTCGAACGCCAGATTGTTGGCGCGAGTTTTCCGTTGCCGCCTCAACGCACCGAGCTCGGCATTCTTGCGCAAAAATTTCAGAACGAGTTGTCTCGCGGATATCGATTCGTCCTCTATGATTTTTGTGCGCCAAACGGCAATGCGCCGATGCTGCGGCGCAAGCAGGTTGCCATTGCGGCCGTGCGTGCGTTGGTGCATGGCGCAGCGCGTCTGCATCGTGCCTATCTTCTTTACAGAACACCTCCACCAGGTGCCTGGCAGGATCTGCACGATACGTTTCGATTTATCGCCTCATTGGGCCTCGATACGCGTGCGATCGATGATGGTGTGCTCGGTGCGCCCGTCACGGCCCGGACGGCTTACGCCCACGCCTTGTTGTTGGCGCTGGCCAATCCCTATCGCTACACCCAGCGGGAGTTGCTCGAAGTCATCGCGTTGACGTCAACCTTCGCCCCCTACTGCGAGCTGGAAAACAAGGCGGTTGGCGAAGCGGCTACCTATGCGGTCGATGTTGAAAAAGACGCGGGGCCGGGCTATTTGCCCGAGGAACGCGAATCGGCATCGCGTGGGCTGCTCTCGATCGGATTGGGCGGTGTACTGAACCACATCGAATCCCAGGTTGCCAGTCTGCCGCCCGGTGTTCGCGTGGCCACGTTCCGCATTCGCGGTGGTCCTCCGATCCAGGTCGACATCGATCTTGCGCATCGTCTTGTCGATGGTTGGTCCTCAGGCGGAGAGCGTGGTGACGTTCGTCTGCCCGGAGGGCACGAATTGCAATGCGTTATCGGATTGCACGACCTGCATTTCGTGCTGGCGGGCAATGTTGATTTCGAAGGGTTTCTTCGCGAGGTCCGTGGCACGGCAATCCAGATGTCCGAAGAAACCAACTCGGCATCGTGGATTCATGGCGGCGCAGATCCATTGCGCTCGCAACCGATGCCTGCCCGCGTGCTTGATCAGGGATTCGGCGGATACCGGTTGTTGTGGGAGCGGCGAGGTCCCGGCGAGGCGGTGCGCGCTAAGGTGGGCGAACTGGTGGGGCTGTCGCTGTCTGACGGCGGTGGCGTGGCGCCGGACTGGATGGTCGGCGTCATCCGCTGGATGCGTATTGACGATGAGGCGCGTATCGACGCCGGCGTTTCACTGCTTGCCCGTCGGTCACTGGCGGTTGGCATCAGCGCGCTAGACAGCGAGGGCAATCCGATCAATGACCGCCGCGGCATCTTGTTGGCGCCGGTTCGCTCGGCCGAGTCGGCTGTCTACAGTTCGCTATTGACGCCTGGTTTGTTCGAGCGCGACGCGGGATCGATTCGCTTGACCTTGCCGCAGGATCCGCACCGTTGGCCGTCGTCGGCCTGCACCCTGGAAGTTCGTGGAGCGGGTCTGATGGAGTCTGCCGGTGCCTACCTTCGATTTGCGCTGCCGCCATTGGATTTGCCCGATGAAGGGCTGCAAGCGGGACCTGCGGCCGAAGAAGTGGCAAGCGAGCTGGCGTGAATCTCCGGCATAATTGTAACCACTGAAATTTTGGGCTCCGTGCAGCCCCATTCCCGCAATGAGCGATGTTCCCGCAGGTTCACAGTCCCGTCGCGCCAGCGAAGGCGTCCGCATCGGCAGTGTTTTAGTCGGTGCGCGAGCGCCGGTAGTCGTGCAATCGATGACCAATACGGACACCGCCGATATCGCCTCGACGACACGCCAGATCGCCGAGTTGGCGCGAAGCGGCTCTGAGTTGGTGCGGATCACGGTCAACAATGCCGAATCCGCGGCGGCCGTACCAAAGATCCGAGAGCGGCTCGACATGATGTCGGTCAATGTGCCGCTGATCGGTGACTTCCACTACAACGGTCACCAATTGCTTGCCGATGAGCCTGCCGCCGCCGAAGCGCTGGCCAAATATCGGATCAATCCGGGCAATGTCGGCTTCGGGCGCAAGAAGGACACGCAGTTCTCGTCGATCATCGAAACCGCGTTGCGCTACGACAAGCCCGTGCGCATCGGTGCCAATTGGGGATCGCTGGATCAAACCATGATCGCCACGCTGATGGATGAAAACCATGCGCGCACCGATCCATGGGATGCCGCTCACGTCGCACGCGAGGCGCTGATTCGCTCGGCGCTTGATTCAGCCGCGCGCGCGGAGCAACTCGGTATGTCACGCGATCGCATCATCATTTCCTGCAAGGTTTCCGGTGTGCAGGAACTGATTGCGGTGTATCGCGATCTCGGCGCGCGCTGCGATTACGCATTGCATCTCGGTTTGACCGAAGCCGGTATGGGTTCGAAGGGTATCGTGGCTTCCACCGCGGCACTCGGCGTACTGCTGCAAGAAGGTATTGGCGACACGATTCGCATCTCGTTGACGCCCGAGCCTGGCGAATCACGCACACGCGAAGTGATTGTTGCCCAGGAATTGTTGCAGACGATGGGCCTGCGCGCGTTCACGCCGATGGTCACCGCGTGTCCGGGTTGCGGGCGCACAACCAGTTCGTTGTTCCAGGAACTCGCGCACTCGGTTCAAGAGCACGTTCGCGCAAAGATGCCCGAGTGGCGGATCAAGTATGACGGTGTCGAGAACATGACCCTCGCGGTCATGGGTTGCATCGTCAATGGTCCGGGCGAATCCAAGCACGCCGACATTGGCATCTCCTTGCCCGGAACCGGCGAGTCTCCTGCTGCGCCCGTATTCATCGATGGCCAGAAAGCGATGACCCTGCGCGGTGAAACAATCGCCAGTGATTTCATCGGTATCGTCGAAAACTATGTCGCACAGAAATACCGGCAGCGCGGGACAGCTTGAGCCTTTGACGAGGCGCGGTTTCTGATCCGCGCCCACTCCGTGACATCAATCAAGCATGCTGGTTTGCCTTCTGATCATGATCGAAAGCAGAAGCCAGAAGAAACCGATCAGTACGGCCGTCAGCGCTGACATGGTCGCGAGCGAGGTCAGGCTCGTCTTCATGTCGGCATTGATCGCGAGCAGTTCCTCGCGCTGTGACAGGTTCGGGTCGAAGTTCGCATAGGCAACGGGAATCGTGCTGCCGATTTCGACATCGTCAGCGCGGGATTGCGGAACCGGGAAGTTCTTGCTGAATGACTTCCCCTCGACTTCAAAGGTGTATTTGAACCGCGCGAGTTGCCGCGTAGGGGGCGTTTCTTCGTCGATCGCAACGACAGCCTGTGCGATCGAATGATCGTTGAGAATGGCTTGTGAGCGCCATGTCGAAGACAGTGCGGTGTAGCCGATCGCGATCACGGCGACAGGAAAAACCAGCGCCCACCAGAACAGCGTATGGCCACGCCGGATCTTTGCGCCAAGGGTCAGTGATTTCCAGGATGAGACCATTGATTCTCCAATCGAACGAGCGACGAGCGTGTTTGAGATTCTGTACTTTATCTTTAATCTCAATCAAAATACAAAGCGAATTATTTTTCAGGGAAGGATGAGAGCATGTTGGAAGTCAAGGGACGTGCCATTGTCTTCTGGTACTGGTCGGGTGTCGGTGTGGCGATTTCATTGCTGGGTTGGTTATCCTGGGACTGGTTGTGGGATCAGGGCAACCTTCTGCGGCTTGTGCCAGTGTCGCTGATGATCAGTGGGGTTATTTTTGTCGGTCTCGGAATCTGGAAAGCGCTGGACAAGCGGCCGGTGATTGTCGCCAACGAGCAGGGGTTTCTTGATCGCACGTCATTCCCGCACCGACGTTTTGCCTGGGGTGAGATCGTGAAATTCCGTCTGATTACGGTCAAGGACAGAGAGCCGGTTTGGCTGGCGATCGATCTGGTCGATCCGGCCAAGCTGATCAACAAGGGACTGCATGGATCGCGCGCGATTCTCGAACAGTTCGAGAAGCAGTA
>JBDSPX010000197.1:0-5504 GCA_039930065.1 Dokdonella sp. | reverse complement strand
TGCGCCTGAGGGTTTAGGCGCGATGGCTGCCGTGATCGGTGCGGAAGATGCGCTGGTCGAATCGATCTGTCGCGAAGTGTCGGGTGATCACGTGGTCGTACCGGCCAACTACAATTCGCCAGGTCAGATCGTCATCGGTGGTCACGCGGTGGCAGTGGACGCTGCACTGGCCAAGCTTGCCGAAGCCGGTGTCCGCAAGACCGTCAAGCTCGCTGTCAGCGTGCCGTCGCATACGCCGCTGATGCGCGAAGCGGCAAACCGATTGGCCGAAGCCATGAGCGCTTATCAATGGAACAAGCCGAGCATTCCTGTTGTTCAGAATGTCGATGCGCAAGTGCATGAGTCAACCGACGGCATTCGTGATGCCCTCGTGCGCCAGCTCTTTCTACCGGTGCGATGGACCGACTGCATGCAGGCCTTGATCTTGGCGGGTAGCTGCCGCTGCGCGGAATGCGGGCCGGGCAAGGTGCTCAGCGGTCTCGCCCGACGCATCGACAAGAGCATCGATATGCGCGCGCTCGGCACGCCGGATGAGTTCGAAGCGGCGCGTGATGCCTGGGCCTGAGCTGCCTATCTTTTCAAGAACAACGAGGAAATTCGATGACTGCATCGCTTGCAGGTGAGATCGCGCTGGTCACCGGCGCGAGTCGTGGTATAGGTGCCGCCATTGCTGACGAACTGGCTGCTCGCGGCGCGACCGTCATAGGGACGGCGACCAGCGAGGCGGGCGCGCAGGCCATTGGCCAGCGTCTGGCTGAACGGGGCGGTGCAGGGCGTTCGCTCGATGTCGCAGACAGCGCGGCCGTTGAATCTCTGCTTGATTCGATCGCCCGCGAATTCGGTGCCATCACGATACTCGTCAACAACGCCGGCATCACACGCGATCAGTTGCTGCTGCGCATGAAGGATGAGGATTGGCAGGCTGTCTTGAATACCAACCTGAGCTCGGTGTTCCGCACATCGAAAGCCGTGCTTCGCGGCATGATGAAGGCGCGCAAGGGACGCATCATCAGCATTGCCTCTGTGATTGGCTCGATCGGCAATGCCGGCCAGGCCAATTATGCGGCTGCGAAAGCGGGCATCGTCGCCTTCTCGAAATCTCTGGCCCGCGAAATTGGTTCGCGCGGCATCACGGTGAATGTCGTGGCCCCAGGGTTCATCGATACCGATATGACCCGCGCCCTTCCCGAGGAGCAGCGCAACGCGTTGCTGGGCCAGATCGCCTTGCAAAGATTGGGCGATCCAACTGATATTGCACAGGCTGTCGCATTTCTCGCTTCACCGGCTGCGGCCTACATTACCGGTGAAACGTTGCATGTGAATGGCGGCATGTATATGGCGTAATGGCTTGTAAGGAACCATTCAAGCATGCGTCGCGATACCGTGTTCCAAGAACTTCCAATGCAGCTAGCTGGTATGGGCGCTTCGCGCAAGATTTTCCCGGCGCTGGCGACGACTGACACGTTCCACTACAATTCGCGGCGCTTCGCAGGCTTTGTGGCCTGTGCAGCGGAACCCGGGACAACGTAACGTCCTCGGCTATCCGCAATCCATTTCACACCCAAAGATCCCATCGGGAGACAACAGACTCATGAGCACTATCGAAGAACGCGTCAAGAAAATCGTCGTCGAGCAGCTGGGCGTAAAGGAAGACGAAGTCACGCCAAATGCGTCGTTCGTTGACGATCTGGGCGCCAATTCGCTCGACACCGTCGAGTTGGTGATGGCCCTCGAAGAGGAATTCGAGTGCGAGATCCCGGACGAAGATGCCGAAAAAATCACCACGGTCCAGCAGGCTGTTGACTACGTGAAGTCGCACGTCAAATCCTGATGTCGCTTGTCCGGCCGCCGAGGCTGCCGGATCGGCCACCAGCAAGCCTGTCTGCCCATATTTTTTCTCTGGATTAGGCAGGCTTCGGCCAAACCAGTTTCGCCAAGCTGCGCCCATGAGGCGCAGCTTTCATTTTGAGGACGTGGAACGCTACGCGGGCGTATGTTTTACGGCGCGTTCCCCGCAAAAACGGAATCCCGAGCATGAGCAAGCGTCGCGTCGTCGTTACCGGTCTCGGTATCGTCAGCCCTGTTGGCAATGATCTGGCAACCGCCTGGGGCAATATCACTGCGGGTCGCAGTGGGGTTGGGCCACTGACCAATTTTGATGCGTCGGCGTTTGCCACGCGTATCGCTGGCGAAGTGAAGGATTTCGATCCGACGCAATGGGTCGCTGCCAAAGACGTCAAGAAAATGGATACCTTTATCCATTACGGTGTTGCTGCAAGCCTGATGGCGCTGAAAGACGCCGATCTCGAAATTACCGAAGCGAATGCCGAACGAGCCGGTGCGCTGATCGGCTCGGGCATCGGTGGAATCTCGGGTATTGAAAAGACCACGATTGCCCTGCATGAGGGCGGTCCGCGCAAGGTCTCGCCGTTCTATGTGCCATCGACCATCATCAACATGGTTTCGGGCCATTTGTCGATCATCGCGGGTCTCAAGGGACCGAATTTTTCGGCGGTTTCCGCCTGCGCGACGTCCAATCACAGTATCGGCATGGCCATGCGCCTAATCCAGTACGGTGATGCGGATATCATGGTCGCTGGCGGCACAGAATTCGCCAGTGTACCGACCGCAGTCGGTGGCTTCTGCACGATGAAGGCGATGTCGACGCGCAACGATGATCCGCAGGCCGCGAGTCGCCCTTGGGACCAGGATCGCGATGGTTTCGTGCTCGGCGATGGCGCCGGCATCCTGATCCTCGAAGAATACGAAGCCGCCAAGGCGCGCGGCGCGCGTATCTATTGCGAGCTGGCTGGGACAGGCGCCAGTAGCGATGCGTACCATATGACCGCACCGAGCGAATCGGGCGAAGGTCCCGCACGTTGCATGGTCGCCGCGATGAAAGATGCGGGCGTCAATGCGGACGAGGTTGAATACCTCAATGCACATGGCACCTCGACGCCGCTTGGCGACCTGGCCGAAACGCGGGCGCTCAAGCTCGCACTGGGCGATCATGCCTACAAGACGATGGTCAGTTCGACAAAATCGATGACGGGTCATCTGCTCGGCGCTGCGGGCGGTGTCGAAGCGATCTTCACGATTCTTGCGCTGCATCACGGCATCATTCCGCCGACGATCAATCTCGACAATCCAGGTGAGGGTTGCGATCTGGACTACGTACCGAATGTCGCCCGGGAAAAGAAGATTTCTGTGGCCGTGTCGAATGGCTTCGGTTTTGGCGGTACCAACGGCACCTTGGTCTTCCGACGCATCTGAGTCCGACCGTCGTGCCGCGACCGGCACCGATCACGCGCGTCCTCGCTGGCAAGCGTGATCTGCTCGCCTTGGCAGCCTTGCGCCCGGATCGCTACCCGGGCTTGCTCGAGAGTGTGGCTCACGGCACCGCTTCTGCGCGGCATGATGTGCTTGCCGCATTTCCGCAGCGCACATTTCGTCTGGATGCCGATGGACGGGTTCGCGACGATGAGGGCGTCGATCTGGGCTCGCGTTTTCTCGACGTTCTCGATTCAGTTTGGATCGCGTGCCGTGATGATTCCGGGTCACGCGTCGTTGGCCTGCCTTTTCGTGGCGGCTGGTTTCTATATCTCGGCTATGAGCTCGCTGCCGAAATCGAACCGCGCCTTGATCTGCCGATGCCGACCGACGGCTTGCCCGTTGCCCTGGCCATGCGTTGTCCGGTCTCAGTGATTGTCGATCATCTGAACGATGTGACGACGCTCGTCGCCGAGTCTGGTTTTGAACATTTGCTGGATCTGGTTGAAAGTGACTTCAATACCGCGCCGAACGAAGTTCCAACGGTGATCGTGGTTCAGAAAGTCGATGAGGACGTGCCGGAAATTTTCCTGTCAGGTGTCGAGAAGGTCCACGCTTACTTGCGCGCCGGCGATGTGTTCCAGGTCAATCTTTCTCGACAATGGAATGTCACCTTGGCGGAAAAAGTGTCCCCTGCCGTGATTCATTCCGCGTTGCGGCGGGCCAATCCGGCGCCGTTCGCAGGCTTGCTCCAAGCCCCCGGTTGGGCCATATCAAGTTCTTCGCCCGAGCGTCTTGTGCAGACCTGCGCAGATGTTGTGCAAACCCGTCCGATCGCCGGTACTCGACCGCGCGTTGACGGAGACGACGCGGCCGCGCGGATCAGCGAACTGATTGGCCACCCGAAGGAACGCGCCGAGCACGTCATGCTGATCGACCTCGAACGCAACGATCTCGGTCGCGTTTGCGTGCCGGGCAGTGTGCTGGTCGACGAGTTGATGGGCATTGAGAGCTACGCTCATGTGCATCACATTGTTTCCAACGTTCGCGGTCGACTTCGTGCAGGTACGACGCCGGCAGAGGTGATCCGCGCAGTGTTTCCCGGTGGAACGATCACCGGATGTCCGAAAGTCCGCTGCATGGAAATCATCGGCGAGCTTGAACGCACGTCACGTGGGGCCTATACCGGCGCGTTCGGCTACCTCGACAACAACGGCGACCTCGATCTGAACATTCTCATTCGGACGCTGACGATCAGCGGCCGCGATGTTCGATTTCGCGCAGGCGCAGGTATTGTTGTCGACTCGGAAGCCTCGTCGGAGCTCGCCGAGACGCGAGCCAAAGCTCGAGGCTTGTTGCGAGCATTCGGGCTGGATAGCTAGCCACCGAAAATGCACGGCAATCCTGCTACCCTTTGGGGTCATTCAACGGATCCAGCACGACCTTGCATTCACAATATTCCCAACGTGGCCGTGTGCGCTGGTTTACGGTGCTGTTTCTTTTGTTTTTCGCCAGTGCTGGCGTGGTCGCTGCCTTGGCCTGGAAGGATTATCGGCACTTCGTCGACGCACCGCTGAATCTTCCAGTTGCGCAGAACATCGAGTTCGCGCGCGGTACGCCGTTCAAGGAACTGGTTCGCCAGTTGCGCCGCAGTGACATCACCCACGGTTCGCCGTTCTACTGGAAATTGCTGTCGCGTGAAATGAAGGTGGCTTCGCGTTTGCAGGCAGGCGAGTACGCACTGAATAAGGGCCTCACACCACGCGGTCTGATCGAGATGATGGCAGCCGGCAAGGTGATCCAGCATCACTTCACGATTGTTGATGGCTGGACGTTTCGCCAGCTTCGCCTCGCTCTGGCCGAAGAGACTGGCTTGCAACAGACCCTGCCGGGCAAGGGCGAAACCCGTATCGCGTCCGCACTCGGTCTCGGTGACAGCAAGCCAGAAGGCTGGTTTCTACCGGAGACCTACGCCTGGGTGAAAGGGGATAGCGACCAGGTGATTCTCGAACGTGCATATGCGGCAATGAAAAAAGCACTCGATCGGCTTTGGCCGCAACGCGATCCTGCGGTTCCACTCAAGTCTCCCTACGAAGCCCTGATCCTTGCATCGATCATCGAAAAGGAAACCGGGATTGGCGAAGAGCGCGCGCAGATTGCCGGCGTCTTCACGCGGCGCCTGCAGATCGGTATTCGCCTGCAAACGGATCCGACCGTCGTCTACGGGCTGGGTG
>JBDSPX010000196.1:0-2709 GCA_039930065.1 Dokdonella sp. | reverse complement strand
AGGCCGAGGCGAATGGCTCTTCCCATTCCCGATTCCCTATTCCCGATTCCCGGCCTTCCATTCATCGATCAATCTCCCCGAACACGACGTCGTAGGTGCCGATCATGGCAACGACGTCGGCGAGCATGTGGCCGCGCACAACCGTATCCATAGAGGACAGATGGGCGAAGCCGGGCGCGCGCAATTTGCAGCGGAACGGCTTGTTGGCGCCGTCGGAAATCAGGTAGCAGCCGAATTCGCCTTTGGGCGCTTCAACCGCTGCATAAGTTTCGCCGGGCGGCACGCAATAGCCTTCGGTGAAGAGTTTGAAGTGATGGATGAGAGCTTCCATGTCGTCCTTCATCTCTTCGCGCTTCGGTGGTGCGACCTTGTAATTCTGCACGATCACCGGACCTGGATTGGCTTTCAGCCAGGCCACGCATTGCTGGATGATGCGATTGGACTGGCGCATTTCCTCGACGCGAACGAGATAACGGTCATAGCAATCGCCGTTGACACCGACCGGGATATCGAAATCGACCTCGGCATATTTCGCATAGGGCTGTTTCTTGCGCAGATCCCAGGCAATGCCCGAGCCACGCAGCATCGGACCGGTCATGCCCCAGGCCTTGGCCAGATCCGGCGGAATGACGCCGATGTCAACCGTGCGCTGCTTCCAGATGCGGTTGCCGGTCAGCAGCTCTTCGTATTCATCTACCTTGGTCGGGAAATCCGCGCAAAACGACTCGAGATAATCGAGCATCGAACCTTCGCGCCAGCTGTTGAAGCGCTTGAGGTCCTCACCCTTGTGCCAGCGTGATTCCTTGTACTTCGGCATCACGACCGGCAAGTCGCGATAGACGCCGCCGGGTCGGTAGTAGGTCGCATGCATGCGCGCGCCCGAGACCGCCTCATAGCAATCCATCAACTCTTCGCGCTCGCGGAACGCGTAGAGAAAGACTGCCATCGCGCCAAGATCGAGCGCGTTCGAGCCTATCCACATCAGGTGATTGAGGATGCGCGTGATCTCGTCGAACATCGTGCGGATCCATTGAGCGCGATCCGGGATTTCGAGCTGCATGAGGTTTTCGATGGCGCGCACATAGGCGTGCTCATTGCACATCATCGAGACGTAATCGAGACGATCCATGTAGCCGATCGACTGATTGTACGGCTTCGATTCGACGAGCTTCTCGGTCCCGCGATGGAGCAAGCCGATATGTGGATCGGCACGCACAACGGTCTCACCATCCATTTCAAGGACGAGGCGCAAGACGCCGTGGGCCGCCGGATGCTGCGGCCCGAAGTTCATCGTGTAGTTGCGAATTTCTTCCATTACTTCGTCCTCGCCTCACGCTCGGCATTGGCTTGCTCGTAGCGCGAGTCGTCACGGATCGTGCGCGGCACGAGTACGCGTGGCTCGATCGAAACCGGTTCGTAGACAACGCGTTTCTTGTCCGGATCGTAACGGACCTCGACATTGCCGATCAGCGGGAAATCCTTGCGGAACGCGTGACCAACAAAACCATAATCGGTAAGGATGCGACGCAGGTCCGGGTGGCCTTCAAAGATGATGCCGAACAGATCGAAGGCTTCGCGTTCGAACCAGTTCACCGCCGGCCAGATGTTGACCAGCGATGGAACCGATGGCACTTCATCATCGGCGCAAAATGCACGCATGCGCAGGCGCTGGTTGTGTGCGAGCGACAGCAGGTGGACCACCACGGCGAAGCGGCGCGGAATATTGACGTTGCGCGGACGCTCGGCCCAATCGAAACGCCCCGCACCCTTGCCTTCGACACCGCGTGAGAAGCCTTCCGAGGACACATCGGTCGTGTCCCATTCGGTCTGACCGTAGCTCAGATAGTCGACACCACAGACATCAATGCACAGCTCGAACTGGCAGGCAGGATCGTCGCGCAAAAGGCGCGCCACCGACAGCCAATTTTCCGGCAAGACTTCGATGGTCGTTTCGCCGAGTACCTCGATACTGCTGACCACTTTCTGGCCCAGCAGGACTTCGAGGCGGCGCGCCAGGGATTCGGATTCGCTCATGCCTGATCCTCAGCGTGCGATCGTGTTGGTGCGGCGGATCTTCTTCTGCAATTGCAGAATGCCGTGGATCAATGCTTCGGCGGTCGGCGGACAGCCCGGCACATAGACATCGACCGGCACGATGCGATCACAGCCCCGCACCACCGCATACGAGTAGTGATAGTAGCCGCCGCCGTTCGCGCACGAGCCCATCGAGATGACCCATTTCGGCTCAGGCATCTGGTCATAGACCTTGCGCAGCGCCGGGGCCATCTTGTTGACCAGGGTACCAGCAACAATCATCACATCCGATTGGCGCGGCGAAGGTCGGAAGATCACGCCATTGCGATCGAGATCGAGACGCGCGGCGCCCGCGTGCATCATCTCCACCGCGCAGCAGGCCAGACCAAACGTCATCGGCCACATCGAACCGGTGCGTGCCCAGTTGACCAGCTCATCCATGCGCGCGGTAACAAAACCACGCTCCATCAATGGGTTGTCGTCGCCGGGGCGCAAGATGTCATCGACCGGGCCGGGAGGCGCCGGGTTATGCATGATGCGCGAGATGGTATCGCTCATTCCCATTCGAGGGCTCCCTTCTTCCAGACATAGACGAAGCCGAGCACCAGCAGGCCGACGAACATGCCCATTTCGGCCAGACCGAACACGCCGAGTTCATCGAACACGACGGCCCAA
>JBDSPX010000195.1:0-3635 GCA_039930065.1 Dokdonella sp. | reverse complement strand
CACTTGAGGACGCATGAGTCCTGTAAGCCTGTGCACATTCTCCCCCTTGGCTCCACCCTATCACTGGTTCGACTGCCTGTCGAAGGTCAACGGTGAAGAACAGTTTCGCTACTACCCCATCGCGTGGCTTGGTCGGTCGGCTCGCAAAAGGCAAGACTCACCATCATGAGGGCAGTTTGCTGCTGATTCACATCAAGCGGAGCGGCGGTCGAAATTCCCGCTATTCCGTTTCGCCCAGATAATCGGCTACGCGTGCATGCCAGTCTGGCGAGTTGATTGCCTGGAGCAATGAGGCATCGATGGGCTCGCGCAACGGGCTTGCGTCAGGCAGGGCAAACGCATAATCCTGACGCTCCAGCACCAGGGGCAGGATCTGCAGCGAGCGCCGGAAGCGCTGGCGAATTTCCCAGCGCAGCAATGGTGCATCGTAGACAACGGCATCGACTCGACCCTTGGCAAGATCGATCAGTGCACCATTCAGATCGGCGGATTTCGTGAATTCGATACTGCGGCTGTCGAGCCAGTCCCCGCTGGTTGTGGCAACCACGCTGGCAATGTGGGCGCCGGCGAGATCGTCCACACTCTTGATCCGTTGAGTGAGTTGGCCGACCGTCAATGCGCTCGTGATCGAGGCCGTGAAAAACGAGGCGATCAGCAAGGCGGCCAGCATCCAGACCATGCCGAGCACACGGCCGCCGACCGAGCGCGGTGCCAAATCGCCATAACCGACCGTAGTCATCGTGACCATGGCCCACCAGAATCCGGCAAAAATGCCTTGGCGGTGATGGCCGCCGAATTGCTCGGGATTGGCCTTGCGTTCGAACAGCCAGGCAAGTACGCCGACGCTGAAAAGCAGCAAGACCAGCACGCCAATGATCTTGAGGAATGCAGGCGAGACGAAGGCCTGGATCACGGCGAGCCAACCGGAGCGCTGGTCGTTGCGCACCGCTACGCCTAGCCCCGAGCTAATCATCGGGTGAGCGAAATCCATGCGAGCCTCGCGCTCGGCTGTCGCAGTGATCGCACCGAGTCCGATGTCGACCTTGTGCTCACTGACTGCATTGAGCAAGTCATCAAGCTCGAACTGCCGATAGTCCCAGGTCCAGCCGTGTGCGTGCGCGGCTTCTTCCCAGAGATCGATCGCGAGCCCGCTGTATTTGCCATCCTCCTGCATCACAAACGGCGGAGCGAGTTTGACGCCGACGAGCAGATGCTTCGGCTGTCCCTCGGTTCGCGGCGCCGAATGGCTGACAGCGCATGCGACGTTGCAGGAGAGCAGCGCCAGTAAAAACCAGGAAAGGCGGGCGCAGCGAAGGCGAATCCGAATCACGGAAACTAGGGTCATGACCGAAGGGTAGCGCAGCCGTGTGCGCAACCCCAGCGGTCATCTTGCGCGAAGGTATCTGCGAGCGTTGATTCTCAGTCTTCGCCTTTGTCGTCGGCAAATGCATCAGGTGCCGAACCAAAGTCGCCTTCGGCGGAAGCCGCCAGATACATCGCGACGGCGTAAGCGGCAACGTTCTGGCGCAGTTGTTCGGGATCGATTTTGTCGAGCGTATCGTTGGCCGTGTGGTGCCAGTCGAAATAGCGCGTGGTGTCCTGGTGCAGGGACAGGCCAGCCATGCCGACTTCGTGCACCGCGGACAGGTCCGAGCCACCGCTGCCGCCTGCTTTGGCGTCGTATGCGATGCCGAGCGGGGCGAGCGCAGCTGCAATCTGGTCGACCGCGCCACGCGATTCGGGTTTGACCGTCGCGGTGACCTTGACGATGCGATCAGCACCGCCATCGGATTCCGCGCCGAGGATGGCCTTGCTGATTTGCATGTGATGTTCGGCCGCATAGGCCTTGCCGCCATACAGGCCGGATTCCTCGTTGGCGAACGCGACCACGCGAATGCTGCGTGCGGGACGTTCTGTGAGTTGGCCGATCAAATGCGCGGCAGCCGTGGTGATCGCGACACCGGCACCGTCATCGATCGCACCGGTGCCGAGATCCCAGGAATCAAGATGTCCGCCGGTCAGGAAATATTCGTTCGGTCGCGTGCTTCCAGTAATTTCGGCGATCACGTTGGCGCCGATGTAGCTGCCTTCGAGACCGCAATCGAGGATGAGATGCAGTTTGACCGGCTTGCCGCGCTTGAGCATCGTGTCAAGCAGATCGGCATCTGGATTCGACAACGCCGCCGCTGGAATTGCCTTGGTCAGATCGGAGAAGCGGGTCACCCCGGTGTGGGCGAGGCGGTTGAAGTCCGAGCCGACCGAGCGCAACAGGAAAGCTGACGCGCCTTTTGCCATCGCCAATTCGGGGCCGAGCACGCGCACGGCGGAGCCGGTTCCGTAATCGTGGCCATCGACCAGCGCATGCATGCGCGGTATACCGAGATAGACAATCTTGCCTTTTACCTGATAGTCGGGCGCCGCCTTCATCGCATCGATCGAATCGAACGCGATTACTTCGGCATCGAGTCCGCCAGCCGGAGTGCCGGCAGAATAGCCGAGAGCCGTGACGGCCAGAGGCTGCGGGAACGGTGAGGTGATCGCGGCGCTCTCGCTGCGGCGAACCCACTTCGGAAAGCTGACCGGCTCGGTCCAGACCTTGTCGAAGCCCAGCGCCTTGAAGCGGGCGACCATCCAATCGCGCGCCTTTTGGTCATTCTCGCCACCGGCCAGTCGTGGACCTATTTCCGTGGTCAGGCCTTCGACGATCGCATAGGCCACGTCATCTTTGAGGCCGCGCTCGCGCAACTCGACCGCGCTCTTGATCGCGGCTTGTGGAATCGTGGTTTTCGTAGCCAATTCCGCCGCAAATACGGGCAATTGAAGCAGCAGCGCGGCAGCAGCGAGCAAGGCAATGCGAGGCATGATCGGATTCCGCGTAAGGGCAATCCCCGATCATGCCAGAGCCGTCACGGATGCAACCGTGGCGAAGGTCATTCGGGACATCCCGACATTCTGCTTGGATATGTCGGAGGCAGGATTCGCTGCGGATCCTGCCCCGAAAAACTGCGTCGCGATCAGCCCTTGTTATCCGAAGGCGGGCTGTCCGGCTTTCCGATCGGCTTTTCGCTCGCGTGATCCACATCCAATCCATGCTCGGAAACCATGCCGCTCAGGTCCGAAAGATCATTGATGCCGACTTCCTTGAGCAAGGCATCGACAAGGGGGCGTTGCGCGCGATAGCGCAAGGCATGGTCGACGACCGAGCTGGCGAGGTTGCGCTCTCCCGACGACCCACTTGCGTCAGATGTGCCACCGCCTCCACCACCGCTGTTCATGCCGCGAACGTCGATGATCTTGATGCCTTCGATGCGTTCCATTGGTTTGACGGCCTGCTCGATGATCAGCGGTAGCTGGCGCAGCAGCTCGAGCTTGATCTCAAGCCGGATCTGCTCTTCGCTGAGTGCGTTGCGTGCCTCGTTGATGCTGCGCTTGCCTTCGGCCTCGACGCGATAGCGTTCCTCGTCGGCGAGTGCGCGAATGCGGATGGCATCGGCTTCACCGGTTGCGCCGACACGCTGTGCTTCGGCACGGTCTTCGGATGCTTTCTTCTCCGCTTCAGCGGACACGGTAATGCCGATCGCATCCTGCTCGGCTTGCTCGCGTGCTTGCACCAGGCGCACGGCCTTCGCGCGTTC
>JBDSPX010000194.1:0-10001 GCA_039930065.1 Dokdonella sp. | reverse complement strand
CGCTATCCTGTCCATCCGCGGGCTCGATTACGGGCTGGATTTCACCGGCGGTACGAGCGTTGAGGTCAATTACGAGAAGGCGATCAGCGTCGCTGAAGTTCGCTCGGCTCTGACTGATGGCGGATTTAAGGACGCAGTCGTTCAGACATTCGGCGGCACAAATGATTTTGCCATCCGCATCGTCGCCGACAAAGATGCAAAAGCAACAAAAACTGATGCCGAATCCGCCGCAGCCAATGACAAGGTAGCGGCGAAGGTGTTGGCTGCGCTCAAAGCCCAACGGGACGATGCCAGTGTCAAGGGCAGTGAATTCGTTGGTGCTCAGGTTGGCCAAGAGCTTCGCGACAACGGCATGATCGCGGTGATTTTCGTCGTCATCGGCATCACGATCTATCTCTGGGTTCGATTCGAATGGCGATTCGCAGTGGCCGCTGTAGTCACGGAAATCCACGATACCTTGTTCACGCTCGGGATTTTCGCGCTGGTCGGTGGGGAGTTCGATTTGCCCGCGCTGGCGGCCGTGTTGTCCGTGATCGGCTACTCGATCAACGACACCATCGTTGTGTTTGATCGCGTTCGAGAAATGTTCCGCTCCTCGCGCAAGGGAGATTCGAGCGAGATTCTCAACCGCTCGGTCAACACAACCTTGTCGCGCACGATCATGACGAGTACTACCACGGCGCTCGCGGTAGCCGCTTTGTATTTCATCGGTGGTCCAGCCCTCGAGAATTTCGGTCTGATCATGTTGATTGGTATCGGTGTCGGCACCTTGTCATCGATCTTCGTATCGAACCCGGTGCTCTTGCTGCTCGGTGTATCCAAGCAGGATCTGATGCCCACCTTGAAGAACGATCCCGAACTCGAAAGACGTCCGTAATCGATCTTCGGCGACAGAGATTCGCGGGGCGCTTCGGCGCCCCGTTTAGTTTCGGGCATGCCAGGATGCGTCCATGAAATCGAATCGCCCCAATCCTGGTCACGCGAACCAAGGCTCCATTTCTGCGCAGCATGGCGTGGCACGGGTAATATCAAAACGTGGAATTTGCTCCCGCTCCCAGGCTGAAGCACTCGTACGTGACGGGCAGGTTCGCGTCGCCGGGCGCGTGATCCGCGATCCCTACACACCTACCCGATCGGACGCCGAGATCATCATCGAAGGCGCCGCGGCGGCTCCCGTGCAGCGTCGCTATCTGATTCTCAACAAACCACGGGGCATGGTTACGACGGCAAGCGATGAGAGCGGGCGTGCCACCGTGTATGCCTGTTTCGAGGGCAACAGTTTGCCGTGGCTTGCACCCGTTGGTCGTCTCGACAAGGCCAGCGAGGGACTCCTGCTTTTCAGCAACGATAGCGAGTGGGCGGCGCGTATCGCCGCGCCAGAGTCTCATCTCAACAAAACCTACCACGTGCAGATTGATCGACTGCCGGATGCCCCATTGATGTCCGCATTGCAGTTCGGCATCGAAGAGCGGGGCGAGCGACTCGCGGCGGTCTCGGTTCGCGAATTGCGTCGTGGAGAGAAAAATGCCTGGCTCGAAATCGTCCTCGATGAAGGCCGCAATCGGCAGATCAGGCGATTGCTGTCTGCTTTCGATGTTTCCGTTTTGCGATTGATTCGCGTGGCGATTGGTCCACTGGCTCTTGGGGACTTGGCCAAGGGCAAGTGGCGCGAGTTGTCTGACGATGAGGTTACGATTTTGGGGTAGGTTTCTTTGCGAACCGAGCGCCTACCGTCGCCCAACTTCCGCATCTCGTCACCCCGGCGAATGCCGGGGTCCAGTGCCTGCGCTTTTGAGTTTTAGCTTTTAGAGCACGCTCCTTCGTCGCGCTGCATCCCTGCCGTTTTTCACTCGCCTCCGTCGAGCGAGTCACTTTCTCTTGCGTGGCCAAGAGAAAGTGACCAAAGAGAAGGCCACCCCACATTCGCGCCTTACGCACAGTCCCTGTGCTCCAGGTCCGCGAGCCTGCTACGGGGTTCGCCGACAGTCCATCCCTGGACTGACGTCGAACTGGCCCACGTCGTGTGGGCCATCCTTCGGACAATTCCTACGCAGTCTCGCCGCGATCGAGGGGACCCCAGTAGCGCACGTCGTGCGCGCCAGAACCCCCTCATCCGCCCTTCCGGG
This sequence comes from Dokdonella sp., assembly GCA_039930065.1. GTDB lineage: Bacteria > Pseudomonadota > Gammaproteobacteria > Xanthomonadales > Rhodanobacteraceae > Dokdonella. Next base: position 7,875 of record JBDSPX010000194.1, on the reverse strand, counting down.
CACCTTCTCCCGCAACACGGGAGAAGGAAACGCCAGATCAAAGTCTGAGCATGTGGAGATCTGCTTCGCCTTGGTCTTGGTCTTGCCTGCGCAGGGTGCGCAGTAGACGGGCCCCCTATGCAGCGGCAACGTGACGTAGGAAAGGCCCGCAGGGTGGGCGCAATGGATTGCGCCCAGTTTGGCGTCAGTCCAAGGATGGACTGTCGGCGAACCCCCGGAGTCGCGTTGCGTAGTCGGAAGGCAGGATGCCTGGAGACCGCTGCATCGGGGTGGCCTTCTCTTGACTCCGGGCTCCTGCCCTGCGCCCTGCGGGCCAGCTGCGCTGTTCGCGCCGCTCCTGCGGCGCAGTGGTGCCTTTCTCTTGGCCACGCAAGAGAAAGACACTCGCTCGCTGGAAGCGAGTGAAAAAAGGCAGGGATGCCGCGCTCCGCAGGAGCGTGCTTTCGAAGTCCAACGTCACTGGACCTCTTCGCCGGTGAAGCCCAGCTCGTCCTGACCCAATCGAAGGGCCTAGGCGACAACTATGTGATTCGTGGAATTTGTCCTGACGATCCAGCCAGATCGTCAGGACACAAACAAACCATCAGCGATCAGCGAATCACCTTGCCATCGGCATCCATCACCTTCACCGACCCAAGCTTCAGCGCGCGAATCGGCTTCTCGATTTGCTTGAGATCGCCGACGATCACCCAGGTCAGTGCTTCGGGTTTGATGACTTCGCGGGCGGCCGCTTCGATGTCGGCTTTCTTCTGGTCTTGCATGCGCGCCTTGAGGGTCTGCACGTAGTTGTCTGGGCGCCCGTAGAGGGCATTGCCCGAGAGCACGCCGAGAACCGAGCCGGTGGTTTCAAAACTGCCAGGCAGGGCGCGGATGCGCTTGGCCTTGATCTTGTCGATTTCGGCATCGGTGATCGGATGGTCGCCGATAATGGCGCGGGCTTCCTTCAAGATTTCTGCGGCGGATTCTGCGGTCTTGTCGGTTTGCACCGAGACATAGGTCATGAAGGGGCGTTGGCCGATGGCATCCTCAAGGAAGCTTGACGCGCCGTAGGCCCAACGCTTGTCCTCGCGCAAATTCATGTTGAGACGCGAGGTGAAGGTGCCGCCGAACGCGCCATTCATGGTCTGGATCTCAATGTTGTTCGGGGCGTTCGTCGAAGGCGCCAGCGAGCCGGTCAGGATCAAGGTCTGAGGTGAATCAGGACGGTCGATGAGGAACACGCGCGGCTTTTTCTGCGCATCGACCGTGCCGAGCACCTTGGTCGGAACCGGTGTTTCGGCGGACTGCCAATCGCCGAAGACCTTGTCGAGTTCGGCGGTGATCGCGGCGAGCGTGGTGTCGCCGGCGATCAACACCTTGACGTTGTCTGGGCGGATGAAATCACGATGGAAGCTACGCAGATCCTTGATCGTCAGCGATTTGATCGAGGCTTCAGTGCCGCTGCCAGTGAACGGGATGCCATAGGCGTGCTTGTCGCCGTAAAGCAGGGGCGGCAGCGTGCGCAGGGCGATCGCTGTTGGCTGGGTCTTTTCCTGGGCAATATCCGCCAGCCATTGGCCGCGAATGCGTTCGATGTCGGCTTCGTGGAAAGCCGGATTGCGCACGATATCGGCAAACAAGGCGAGCGAGGGTGCGAGTTGCGAGTCGAGCGCGTTGAGACTGACCGATGAGGAGTCGAGACCTGATCCTGCGCCGATGCGCGCGCCGAGCTGCTCGCTGCGGCGGGCAATCGCGACTGAATCCAGATTGAGCGTGCCTTCGTCGAGCAGGGCCATCGCGAACGACGAGGTGCCGAGCTTGCGCCCCTGATCGCTGGCAAAGCCGGCATCGAACTGGAACTGCATCTGCACGACCGGAATCGTGTGGCGTTCGGCGAGCACGATCTCGATGCCGTTCTTGAGCATGCCGCGTTGAATCTTCGGGAAGCTCAGATCGGGAAATTCGCTGACTTTCGGCACGCCCTTGCTGCGATCAAGAGTGGATTTGCTGATGCTGAAGTCGCCCTTGGCCGGCATGACTGGCGCAGGCTTGCCTGCAGCGCTCGGCAATCCCTTGGGCGCCGTTTCATCGAGCGCTACACCTTCGGCAGCGGGCGACACGGTCAACGTGTAATCGCCCTTGGCGAGCCAGCGATTGGCGGCCGCCTTGACCGACGCCGAAGTTGCATTCTGGATGCGCTCAAGGTCCACCTTGTACGCAGCCGGATCACCGCGATAGACCTGAGATTCGGCGAGCACGGTAGCCTTGCCGCCGAAGCCGCCGACTTTCTCCAAACCGCGGATGAAGCCTGAGCGGCTCGACATGCGCGAACGCTCGAGCTCTTCGTCGGTGGGGCCTTCCTTGAGAAAAGTCGCCCACTCCTCCGCGATGGCTTTCTCCACGGAAGCTGGATCGACGCCTTGCTTGACGTCAGCGGTCAGCACGAATTGACTGGCCAGCGCGAACGACTGCACGTCAACCGAGACACTGTCGACGAGCTTGTCCTTGTAGACGAGGCGCTGATAAAGACGCGACGTCTTGCCGCCGCCAAGCGCATTCGCCGCGAGTTCGAGCAAAGGCTCATCAGCATGGCCGAGTTCGGCGACGTTCCATTCGCGGATGATGCGCGTCTGCGCGACATGATCTTTCTGCTCGCCCCGCGTCGAGGTGTCGCGCGGTGCTACCCAAGGTTGCTGACGCGGCACAGGTGGACCTGCCGGAATGTCGCCGAAGTAGGTCATGAGCTTTTCGCGCGCGATCGTCGGCGTGATGTCGCCGGCCAGCACGATCGTTGTATTCGCGGCGCCGTAGTAATCGTTGAACCACTGCTTCACATCGGCCAGCGACGCGGCATCGAGATTGGCCATTGAGCCAATCGTGTCGTGCTGGTACGGATGATTGGCCGGGAACGCATTGGCAAGAATGTTCTCGTCGGTGCGGCCGTACGGGCGATTCTCGCCCTGGCGCTTTTCGTTCTGCACGACGCCGCGTTGGGTGTCGAGTTCCTTCTGCCCGATCGCGCCGAGCAAATGACCCATGCGATCGGATTCCATCCATAGCGCCATGTCGAGCGCGGTGGTGGGTACCGTCTCGAAATAGTTCGTGCGGTCAAACCACGTTGTGCCATTCATGTCGGTTGCACCGACTTGCTCGAATGGCTCGAAGTAGGTGCCCTTGCGATTTTCCGAGCCTGAGAACATCAGATGTTCAAATAGATGCGCGAAGCCGGTCTTGCCGGTCGGCTCATCGGCCGAGCCGACGTGATACCAGATGCTGATCGCGACCACGGGCGCCTTGTGATCTTCGTGGACGACGGCGGTCAAACCGTTCGGCAAAGTGAAGCGCGTGAACGGAATATCGACGCTGTCGCTGGCGGCGAGGGCCGAGCCGGTCAATCCAAGTGTAAGTAATGTCGTAAGCGCGAGCTTGCGCATGGGGAGTCCTTGTTGCATCTGGCGGAACCGGTGAGGCTACGACGCCGCAGGGCGGCGAGGCAACGGTCGATGGTCATGAAGCGGGGTAGACTGATCAAAACAACGAAAAGTTCGTCAACTGCATCGATCAGGAGAATTTCATGGCGCAATATCTCGTTACCGGAGCCAACCGCGGTCTTGGTCTGGAGTTTGTCCGGCAGCTGCTTGCCCGTGATGAGCGCGTCATCGCCGCCTGTCGACACACGGCCCGCGCTTCGGAATTGAATCGGCTCAGCGGACAATTTCCCGGCCATCTCAAGGTGCTTCCGCTCGATGTTGCCGAACCGCGGTCCATCGCCGAACTCGTTCGTGAAGTCGAGATGCTGGATCTGCGCATCGATGTGCTGATCAACAATGCTGGCGTGCTGACTTCGGGTGAGACTTTTGGTGCGGTTGAGGCGAAGTCGCTGGAGCAGGCCTTTGCAACAAATGCACAAGGCCCGTTTCTGCTGACTCAGGCGCTTGCGTCGCGCTTGACTGAAAACGCAAAGGTAATCGCGATCAGCTCGGGGCTCGGCTCGATTGCTCGCGCCACACGCTTCAATACGCCGAGCTACAACATCAGCAAGGCGGCATTGAACATGGCAATGCGCATGTTGGGCCATGCCCTTGCGGATCGTGAGATTGCGGTGCTCGCGTTGAGTCCGGGTTGGGTCAAGACCGATATGGGCGGCGAAGGCGCGGATCTCGAAATCGACCAATCGGTGTCGAACATGCTCAAGGTTATCGATGCATTGCGCTTCGATGCCAAGGCGGTCGGTCAGTTTCTTGGAAATGGTGGCGATCCGGTTCCGTGGTGAATGCGGCTAGCATGTTCGTGCAATAGCGGTTCATCTGAAGGGCGTAGGCTCAGCGTTCACGCATTCATTGCTACTACGCAACGACCGCACACAAAGGAGAAACCCGATGGCAACCGTACGCGAAGGCGAAGCACAGTGGAAAGGTGGTGTGCCGGATGGCAGTGGCAACGTCTCGGTGCAAAGTGGCGCATTCAAGGGGACTTACGGATTCAAGTCGCGCATGGAGGACGGGCCCGGAACCAATCCCGAAGAGCTGATCGGCGCGGCGCACGCGGCGTGCTATTCGATGGCGCTTTCACTCGCCCTCACACAGGCCGGGCATGTGCCGACCCGCGTGCATACCACCTCGAAAGTGCATCTCGAGAAGCGCGATGGCGGTTACATGATCCCGTTGATCGAGCTCGTCACCGAAGGCGATGTGCCCGGTATCAGCGACGGCGAATTCCAGAAACTCGCGACGGCGACCAAGACCGGCTGTCCAGTATCGAAAGCGCTCGCGGCAGTCGAGATGACGCTCTCGGCGAAACTCATTTAGCTCGCGACTCGATATTCCGCCACATCGAGCGATTCAACGCGAATGATTGCAATCTGAGGTTGGACCCACGGCGCACATAAACGGCAGCCATGAATTGATTTCAGTGCGCGTTTTCCGCCGCGCGTTGTGGCAACAGCGCAACCAGCAGCACAATCAGCAGCAGAATCGTCGCCGATGCCGCGTAGCGACTCAGAGCGAAGCCGCCGTCGGCAACGGGCTTGTCGAGCAAATCACCAACGACCGCACCAAGTGGACGGGTCATGATGAACGCCGCCCAGAACAATGCGGTATGCGATACCTTGCTCCAGCGATACAAAGCGGCAATCACGATGAGGAGTGCACCGAAGACGATCGCGGCACCATCGAATCCGAGGCTCATTGAATCGGCTGTCCAGTCGCCGAGCGCGGTGCCGAGGGTCTGCGAAAACAGAATGGTCAGCCAGTAGAAGACTTCGGACTTCGCCGAGGAAATCGAGGCGACGGCAATGGTACCAACCTGGCGATACCACACTCCCAATGTGGCGAGCAGCAAACTCGCCAGAAGAAGGCTTCCGCCGGCATAACCGATGCCGAGCGAACGCGTCGAGAAATCCGCCAACGTGGTCCCCACCGTTGTCGTCGCGATGATCGTCAGCCAGTACAGCCATGGGCGAAATTGTCGTGCCGAGATCTGCGCAACCACGGCCAGCGCAAATACGACCGAGAAGATCATGCTGCCGACCAGGTAGCCGAGATCCATCGACATCGACACCGCATCGCCGCCGGTCTCGCCAAGCGTGGTCGCGAGGATCTTGATGATCCAGAAGCCCAGGGTCACCGCAGGAACCTTGACGGCCAATGTCGACTTCAGGTCTTCCATGCATTTCCTCGAATGAGCGCGCCTATGGCGGTGAGTAGGCAGTTTCTGTATCCGCAAGGGTGAAGTATCGCTTGTCGAATCCATGTGACGCTTGCATTGACGCGACCTGATCTGATCGATTTGGCGCGCTTCAAGTGCCGTCGAACAGAGGCGTGATGGATCGTCTCTTTCCCAACCACAAGCAATCGAGGAGCACTCCATGGAGATCGGTTGATTGCCGATTTCCAGCTGGCTTCGATCGCGCGATGCAGGCGTGAAGCCGAGAGGTCATTCGAACCGATTCAAAATATCGTTCGCTGGCTCGATGATCTGGAGCGCATTCCTGCGTGGGCGGATCCATGGCCAAAGCGCAGCGGTTGATTGCAACTTGCGCAATGCCGTGCAGGTGTTCCGGCAGGAAGCCTTGCGCATGAATGCGACTCGCGTATCGTGGACAATCTTTCACGTCCGCTCCGGATTTTCAGACGCTTTCGTCTCGTGACAATGGAGAACGCCCGCATGCACAACCTCAAGCTGGTCCTTCTGATTCTTCTTGGACTCCTGCTTGCCGGATGCGGAATCGAAGTGCCGCCCGCGAAATCGGCCTACGTCGGGCAGTGGGAGGCGGATGGCATGACCTTGCTGATCACTCAGGATGGAAGCGTTTCCTACAAACGCTTCAAGAAAGGCGCTTCAACCAAGATCAATGCGCCGTTGAAGGCGTTCCATGATGATGATTTCGATGTGGGCATCGGACCGATGACGACGACGTTCAAGGTGTCTTCTCCGCCACGCGAGATTGACGGTTCCTGGAAGATGACCGTTGATGGCGTCGAGCTGACGCGCGTCAATCGTCATTGAGCGCCAGCGGCGTTGGTAGCTTCGGAAGCATTTGTTGGGCCAGGCATTGCCATCGCTTGCGCTGGAAAATTCAGTACCCCCAACTGGCTTGCACGACGCTTCTGTCGTGGTGTTTGACCTCGCCCGCGAAGCGCAACATGTCTACTAAGTATCCTGAGTCGCTGGTCGCCATCTACGATCAAGCAGAAGAAAAACGCTTGGCATCGCCAGCAGAACCAGCGGCACGGCAAACAACAGGCCGGAGATGATCGTGATCGCGAGAGGTCGCTGCATCGCGGAGCCGGTGCCGAGACCGAGTGCTAGCGGAGACAGGGCAAGAATCGCGATGGCCGAGGTCATCAGGATTGGGCGCAATCGTGCCGAGCAGGCGCGCAGAAGGTCATCGACTCCAATCGCCGCGTTGGTGTCGAGTTCAGCGAAATAGAACACCGCCACCTCGGTGACGATGCCCATCACCATCGTCAGTCCCATCATCGAGGACAGATCGAGCTCGGTTCCGGTCAGGAACAATCCGGCGAAAACCCCCGGCAAGGTCAGCAAGGCCGTGATCAGGATCGATAACACGATCGAAATGCGCTCGTAGAGGAACATCAGCAAGGTGGCCACCAGCAACAGGGCACCGATGAAGACCAGGATCAGCTCACGAAATGACCGCTGCTGCTCTGCGTAGATGCCGCCGTACTCGATGCCGATCTTCGGCGAGAGTTTGAGCGTCGTGATCGTTTGCTTTATCTCGCGAATCGCGTTGCCAAGATCAAGTCCTTCCAGGCGCGCCGTGACTGCAACCATCTCGCGCAGATCTTCGCGGCTTTGCTGCGCTTGCCCGGCCACAGTGACGACCTCGGCGATGCGCGCCAAAGGCACGCTGTGACCGTCCGGACTGCGCAGCTGGAACTGGCGCAGTTGTTCAATGCGCTGACGTGCGTCGGCTGGCGTCCAGACGCGGATGCCGATCATTTTCTCGCCAGACTGGATCTCGCTGGTGATATTGCCGGCGAGCAGTTGATCCACTTGGGCCGATGCGGATTCCGGGTCGAGGCCCTCGATGGCGGCGCGCACGCGATCGAAGCGGATTTCGATCGCATCACCGGCGATACGGCTGCCATCGAAGACCTCGACCACGCCCTGAATCTTCTCGATCGCAGCGGCTACGGTCACGCCGGCCTCGCGCAGGGTGTCCCCGTCCGCACCGAACAATTTCACTTCGATCGGTTGTGGATTCGAGATCAGGTCGCCGATCAGGTCTTCCATCAGTTGTGCGGTTTCAACGGTCAAACCCGGCACCGATTGCTCGACCTGCTGGCGCAGGTCGCTCATGACATCCTCGATCGGGCGACGCGGCATCGGCTTGAGCTTGATGAACATGTCGCCTTCGTTGGCCTCGGTCAG
>JBDSPX010000193.1:0-5113 GCA_039930065.1 Dokdonella sp. | reverse complement strand
GAGATCGGTTGGAGCGAGCACAGCGTCTATCCCGATATCGCGGATCTGATTGCGATGCTCGCCGCACGCGGTAATCAACTCGCAGTCGTGACCTCAAAAATCGAGGATCAGGCGCGCCGCATTGTCGACAATCTGTCGTTTGGTCACCACTTCAACGCGATCTATGGACCCGCAATCGGCGTGCGTACCAGCGAGAAGGCGGCCTTGGTTGCGCGCGCACTGCACGAGATGAATGGCTCGCCAGACAATACGGTGATGATTGGTGATCGTCGCTTTGATATCGAAGGTGCTCGTGCCAACGCTGTCCGCAGCATCGGTGTGCTTTGGGGTTTCGGCAGAGTAGAAGAACTCCGCGAGGCGGGCGCGGACCACATCATTGCGACGCCGGCGGATCTCGAAAAATGTCTCGCTGCATGTCTTCAAGGACAAGTGGACAAAGCGCATGTCTCGGTCAATGAATAGGTTTGCATTCGTCGTTGCAGTCGGTTGAACCCCGGCGGGCTGTGATAGTTTCACGCGCTGGCCTGGAGGAAAACGTGAATGTCTGAGCAACTGCGTCGAACACGGATTATCGCTACGTTGGGCCCGGCCACTGACGCGCCGGGCATGTTGAAAAGCATTCTCTCCGAAGGCGTTGATGTCGTTCGCCTGAACTTCTCCCACGGCAACCCGGATGACCATCGCGCGCGCGCGGCCGCGGTTCGCGCGGTCGCCGCCGAACTCGGGCGCGAAGTCGCCGTGCTCGGCGATCTGCAGGGGCCGAAGATTCGTGTCGAGCGATTCGCCGATGGTGCCGTGCATCTTGAGGTTGGCGAAAAATTCTCGCTGGATTGCCGCGTCGATGCGCCACCCGGCGATATCAGCCGCGTGGGCGTGGGTTATCTCGATCTGTGGCGTGATGTGGCGGCTGGCGATCTGTTGCTGCTCGATGACGGTTTGATTGCATTGGAAGTCATCGACGTGGAGACCGAGCAAGTGAACTGTCGCGTTGTCGTCGGTGGCCGGTTGTCGGATCGAAAAGGCATCAATCGGCAGGGCGGGGGTCTCACGGTCGCCGCGCTATCCGACAAGGATCGACACGACATCGAGCTCGCCGCGGAGCTTCAGGTCGAATTCCTCGCGGTTTCGTTCGTCAAGAGCGCGGACGACGTCGAGCAGGCCAGACGATTGTTGCGCGAAGCCGGTGGCGATGCCTTTATCGTGGCCAAGATCGAGCGCACCGAAGCGATCGCCGCGCTTGGCGAAATCATCGATGCCAGCGATGTTGTCATGGTTGCACGTGGCGACCTTGGTGTTGAAATCGGTGACGCCGAATTGCCCGGACTGCAGAAGAAGATCATTCGCGAGTCGCTTGAACGCAGTCGCGTGGTGATCACGGCGACGCAAATGATGCAGTCGATGGTCGACTCACCGATCCCGACCCGCGCCGAAGTGCTCGATGTCGCCAACGCCGTGATCGATGGAACCGATGCGGTGATGCTGTCGCAAGAAACCGCATCGGGTCGGCATCCCGACAAGGCCGTCGCCGCGATGCGGCGGGTTTGTCTAGGCGCCGAGAGACAGTTCGAGCCGAAGATTGATTTCGGCCCTGGCGCACACGTGCTCGATCGCACGGATCAGGCCATCGCCCTGGCCACGATGTTCCTCGCCGACCGCATAGGCGTGCGCGCGATCGTAGCTCTTACCGAATCAGGCGCCACGGCGCGTTGGCTCTCGCGTCATCGCTCCAGCGTTCCAATCTACGCGTTGTCACGGAGTGGGGTTGCACGCCGGCGCATGCTGCTTTTTCGCGATGTGCATCCGATCGAATTCGATCCGCACGATGTCGGCCCGATGCAAGCCGCGCGCGAAGCGATCCAGCATCTGTTCGGACTCGGCCATCTGGCCGAGAACGACCGCGTGATCCTGACGACCGGCGACCACACCGGGCAACTGGGCGGCACCAATACCCTGAAATTGTTGCGGGTAGGGCCGGAGGGCATGGCTGAGGGGTTGGGGGATCTTTAACAGGTTGTCAAAGGCTGCGGGATTGAAAATCCCCTCTGACCGCTCTCTGCCAGACGTGCGTATAGACACCCTGCGCCAGCGCTTCCTTTTCTTCCACGGTATAGGGTGGCGTGGGCAGGTCGGAGTAGATCTGATCGAGGATGAACACGCGGACATCCGCTTTGGTCTGCTCCTTCTCCCAGAAGCGATCAAGCTTGGCGAGGCGGGCCTCAATCGAGGCAAGCAAGCCCTTGCTGGCCAGCTTGAGTTTCTCGCGGGTGGTCTTGTCGAGATTGTCCTTGCGCAGCAGATCGAACAAGGCGAGTTCGTCTTCGCTTAACCCCTCGGTTGCGGCGCGTTGTTGCTCTTCGTCCAGTGCACTGATCAAGCTGGCGAGACGACGGAAGGTCTCCTCAAGAGCGCGCGTAGTCCTTGGCTAGTTGGCCGGCGAGTGGCGGAAAGTGTTTTTCCACTTCTTCCATGGCGTGGGTCAACGCGCTGCCGAGCTGGCCGTCTTTCGGCATCGCCAGCAACACATCGAAGCGCGCCGCCTCAGGCAGGAACATCGCGCGACGTCGATTGAAGTCGGCCTCCACCAGCGGACGATCAGGCATTTTGCCCGCCGTCTTTTCGGCATTGATCGCTGTCAGAGCCTCTTCGTAGCGATTGCTCGCCTGGCGCAGAAACAGCAAGCCCATGATGGGCATGAAGTACTCGTTCGACGCCAGTCCCGAGTTGGCGCGCAGGTCGTCGGCGATCTTCCAGAGATCCGATTCGAACTGCTCCAGGCCGGCGAAGTGGTCTGCGATCATGTGGTGATGTTCCTGAGTCATTGGGCTGTTCTGCTGCTTGCCGGAGCGCGGTACGAAATCACCGAATTCTCATCACTGGTAAGCAGGCGAAGGTAAGGCAGATTCAGAAAGAGTTTTTCTCGGCCTACTTTCTGTTCGGCGAGCATGCCAATGTCGACGAGTTGCTTGAGATACACCGACGCGGTCTGGCGTTTGGCGATGCCGGCTTCGACCAGATTCGGGATGCGGCAGTATGGCTGCACGAACAGCGCGTCGACCAGCTCGCGACTGTAGATCTTTTCGGCATGAATTCGCATGTGATCGGTCGCCGCCGATTGCAGGCGCTGGATCGCGAGGACTTTGTCGCGCGTCCACAGCGCGGTTTCGCGCACGGCTTCGAGCATGAAGAGGATCCACGCCTGCCAGGCACCATCGCGGCTGACCGAGAGCAGGAGTCGATAGTATTCGGCGCGCTGGCGAAGGATGTGACGCGAAAGATAGAGGATCGGTTGATCAAGCAGGCCCTGCTCGATCAGGATCAGCAGATTGAGCACGCGTCCGGTGCGGCCATTGCCGTCGAGGAACGGATGGATCGCCTCGAACTGGTAGTGCGCGACGGCCATGCGGATCAGCGGATCGATGTCCGTTGCCTCGTGGATGAAGCGCTCCCAGTTCGACAGCTTTTGTCGGAGCAAGGCTTCGCCTTCCGGCGGGGTGTAGATCACTTCTCCAGTACTCGCATTTTTCAGAGCAGTTCCAGGAATGCGGCGGATATCCATGTCGCTGCCTTTGAGGCGCGAGCACACGCCGACCGCGGTGTTCACGCTGAGCGGCCGCTGCTTCAGCGAATCGAAACCGTCGCGCAACGCAGCGCGATAATTCAACGCCTCCTTGGTGGCCGGGTCGGCGGCCTGCTCGTCGTGGGCGAATCGGAAAAGCGCATCGCTGGTGGTGACGATGTTCTCGATCTCGGTGCTGGCCTGAGCTTCCAGCAGCGGGATGCTGTTGATCAACACAGACTGGTTGGGCAGTGTGGCGCCCACGCTCTTCAACTCGGCCAGCGCAGTACGCGCCTCGATGCACGCCTTCAGGACCCGACGCGTTTCCAGGTCAGTGGCAGGCGGAAGCTCCGGCAAATCGTTGAACGGACGTCGCGGATCGAAATTCATGTCGATGATGTCGTTATTGGTAACCCTGACGCGGGATACCTGTCGATCGTATCAGCACTGGCGGTTGATGTGTCGAAATATAGTCATTTCTTCGACAAGTTGTGCGGGTGTGTCGATTGTATGGCCATATCGCCGGGCGGCTTCGATCCCTCGTATCAATTTGGCGTGGCGATCACGGTCCAGTTCCGATCATGGTCCACATCGACAAATTCAGGACCGGCTCAGCGCACCATGAACGAAAGCGACTGGAGCACCTTCATGTTTCTCGTGCCCGCGACAGAAGATAAAGTCGAGATAATTTTCGCGCCGGGTCAATAGAAGTTTGTCGAACATTGCCGCTCTGTTGTCACAGGGATTCTATTGCGGCGAGTGGCGGAGTGGTCGAGATAAGTAACCATCACAGCGGATTCGGTATCCTCACGTCATCTAAACCGGAGGAAAAGCCATGATCTCGAGAAAAATCATGTTGATGCTTGCCTGCCTTGCGCTGGCGCCACTTGCTAACGCGCAAATGGCTCCGCGCTCGGTCAAGCCAGAAGATCTCGAAAAATACTGGGTGATGATGAAGTCCTCGGTGGAGGGCAATGCACCACTAGGTGGCAAAAACATGGATCAATCCGGTTGTGCGGCCGTTTCGTTCATCGTCGAAGGCAATGGCCGGGCCAGTCACATTACGGTCGAGAAGGTCGAGCCGCCGGGCGGCCTTGGTGAATTGGCGTCGAGTATCGTTTCGAATCTCGAATTCGTACCGACCATCATCAATGCGGGTCGCGACCGCGTGTTCAGTTCGCTGATTTTTCCGTTCAACCTGCCACCGGACCCGCAGGCGCGAACGGCGATCATGCAGAAGTGCGTCATTCCAGCCCGGCGCTGGGATCCGAAAAGGCAACAAAAATAAGCGTTTAGCCGGGATTGTCATGCTTGCCTGGTCAAATTTCCGGGGTAGTGCGTTGGGCTGTTTCAGACTGCAGCAAAGTGCGATCTGGCCTATACTCCGCGCCCCTGAAACCCCCATTCCGGCCGATGCGCGTCGTGTCGGTGCAACGCTTTGTTTTTCTGGAGTCAACCATCCATGAGTATCGAGCAGCTTGAAAGCATCGCCCAGGCGATGGTCGCCCCGGGCAAGGGCATCATTGCGATTGACGAGTCGAACAACACGATCAAGAA
>JBDSPX010000192.1:0-9635 GCA_039930065.1 Dokdonella sp. | reverse complement strand
ACGATCAATACGCAGCCGGTGACCACGAACCGCATGTTCTTGCGCCGCATGCACAAGTTCCTGATTGTTGGATGGAGGAGCAGGATCATTGCATGTCTCAACGATGACCGCGCTCTGATGTTTGGGACGGTGCATTCTCGCTAGGCGAACCGTGTCCGCCAAGTTGGAATTACCCGCGCTGACGATGCAGCAAGCAAACTGTTCTGAGGCGTACTACAGGACGACGGCGCTGGCTGCGCGGATGTCCGGGTGCAAGATCAATCCTCATGCATGTTTGAAGCGCAGTCGAATCGCTCGGAGTCTGCAATCGGTGACAGCTTCCGTCAGTATCGGCTAGGCTTTGATACGAATTCCAAGGTCAGACCCGACGTGTCAATCACACTTACCGAATTTGCTCGCACCCGCCTGTTTCCGCGTACACCGCGCAAGAACACGATTCAGGACTGCACGCCTGACGCCTTTGAGCGGCGTCTGAACGAAGTTGAGCCTGTCTGTGTTCTCGACGGCTATGCACCTTTCTGCAAATTGCATGTGCAGCATAATTGGACATCCACACGTTGCTTCGCGCTACCGATTACGGATGACAATAGAAATCGTCTGTGTTCGGCCTACGAGGCGCGCACATCCGCTGAGCTGCCGGTTCTCGTGCGCTGGTTTGAAGGCCTCGAAGCGCCGATTGCAAACTATCTGATTCCGATCCTCTACAGCCGCGAGCAATTGGCACGGGAGGGTACGCTCATCGACACCGATTGGGGTGTGGTGGGTTGTTTGTACACGATGGATCCAGAGGAAATTCCGATGGCGCCGATCACGATGATGCGCAACGCCCTCGGCGTCGATGAGGGAGGTTCAGGCGTGCCGATGGATCCCTTGGCCTACCGTCGCAGCGTCGCTTTCTGGGATGCGCACGCGAATTGGAGAGGAAGCAGTTGATCAGGCAAGGACGCGTGAGTTCATGACAAAACAGATCGCGGCACGAGCGGTCTAATTTCCTGCTTGTTTGGATGCGATCTTGTCCAGCAGCGCGTCGGCGGAAATTATCCATGCCGGATCCACACCGTCGGCTTTTTTGTAGATGGTCTGCGCATACAGTGCGTTCTTGCGGGCAAGGGCCAGTTGATTGGTTTTCAGGTAGAGCTCGGCTAGCGCTTCGTGTGCCTTGCCAATGCGCGGGTGTCCGGGTTTGTAGCTGTCCTCGGCAACCTTGAGCGCTTCCAGTCCATTGTTCTCAGCCGCCGCGAAATCGTTGACGATGATTTGCACATGGGCCAAATTGAACAAAGCCGTGGCCGTTTGTGGATGCGCCTTGCCGAGGGTCTCGCGGCGAATCTTCAAGGACTGCTTGAGGTTCTCGATCGCCATTTGCGGATGGCCCTCGTCGATGAACAAGTGGGCCTGGTTGTTCAGCACGATGGCGTAGGCAGGATTCATTTCACCGGTCGCCTGACGTTGCAATTGAAGCGTCTTGTCGAATGATTCGGCTGCGGCTTTGAAGTCCTTGACGCTTTCCTGCGCGGTCGCCAGATTGCCCCAAAGTGTGGCAAGCGTTGCGGCGGGCACGCCGGGCCAATCCGCTGCAACGGCAATCGCCTTGCGTGAGATGGTTTCGCTACGAGCGTATTCGCCTGAGTCGATCAGCAAGCCAGCAAAATTGATCAAGGCATCAATGCGCAGGGTGGCTGCCCGTTCCGATGGATCGACATCAATCAAGTCGAGCGCTTCGCGAAAGTGCTGCTCACCTCGCTTGAGATCACTTTTCCACCAATCGACGATGCCGAGCGCGGTGATCACTTCGGCGATATCGAGTTTCGATCCGTGCGCTTTTCGCAGCGCGAGCGCTTTCTCCAACTGCTCGCTGGCGGGATCGATCTCGCCGAGGTTCTGCAGTGCAAAACCAATCGCGTAGCGCATGTCCGCTTCGAGTTGTGGCTGGCCCTTGAAACGTTCGTCGATACCGGCGATCGATTGCTTGATCGCACCGATCAGACTGGCGGATTCGGAGTTTTCGTAAGGATCGGATCGGCCGATCATCTCGACGAGGAAATCCTTGGCGCTCTTGGCGCGACTGGCTTCCTGCATCGCGAGATCGCGTTGACGCTGGGCCTCACGTGCCTGCAAGCTGACCGCGATCAAGCAGCCGATCAGGGCGACGAATGCGAATGCCATCGCGGCAACGATAAAGCGGTGACGCTGGACAAATTTTCCTGATCGATACAATCGTGAAGCACCGCTCGCCTTGACCGGCATGCCCGACAGATAGCGGCCGATATCGGCGGCGAAGGACGCCGCACTTCGATAGCGCTGTTCGGGTTGCTTGCGCAGGGCCGTCATCACGATTCGATCGAGATCGCCGCGTAATTTGCTGCGCAGTTTGCGGTTGTCGTCGAGTCCGGCCGGCGGCCTTGCCCGCATCGTCGCGACCCGACTGCTCGGATCGGGAGG
This sequence comes from Dokdonella sp., assembly GCA_039930065.1. Classification (GTDB taxonomy): domain Bacteria; phylum Pseudomonadota; class Gammaproteobacteria; order Xanthomonadales; family Rhodanobacteraceae; genus Dokdonella. The sequence continues at coordinate 7,193 of JBDSPX010000192.1, read as the reverse complement.
AATCGTCTCGCAGACGCTGCGCTCGATTTCGCCCGGTGACAAGCTATGTGTCGTGTATGGAATCGAGCCGGTTAGCAATTCGTAGAGAAGGATGCCGAGCGAATAGATGTCGCTGGCGATGCTGACGGGCAGGCCACGAATCTGCTCGGGACTCGCGTAGTCGGGCGTCAGAGCGGTCAAACCTGGCACGGTGGCTGGCATCACCGCCGCGAATTCCTCGGCGCGCAGTACCTTGGCGATGCCGAAATCCACGAGTACGGTTCGACCTTCCCTGGTCGCGAGCACGTTGGCTGGTTTGATGTCGCGATGGACGATGCCTTTTTCGTGGGCAACTTCCAGCGTTTGGCAGATACCCTGGAAAAGCTTCAAGCGGGCGGGCAGATCCAGTGAGTGTCGCTCGCAATAGTGGGTAATTGATTCGCCGTCGATCAGTTCCATCACAACATACGGCGTTCCATCGGCCGTTGTTCCGCCGTCGATCAACCGCGCGATGCCAGGATCTTCGAGGTTGGCGAGGATCTGTCGCTCGGCGGTAAAGCGCTGCAGCGCAGAATCGCTGACGAGATCCTGCAGGAACAATTTGATAGCGACTTCCTGCTCAAAAGCGCCATCGGCCCGGCGCGCTCGATACACCGCGCCCATGCCGCCACGACCGAGCTCACTGATCAATTCATAGCGACCGATGCGCTTTCCGCTGCGATCAGGTGTGTCAATGCGTGCCGGACTGTTTTCCAGAAAGTCCCCGCAGGCATCGGCGGCATCGGCCATCCGCTGCATCGCCTTGATCAGCTCTGGCTTGTCGCCACAATTGGCATGCAACCACGCAACTCGCTCCACATGCGGTTGATCGAGGTAGGTCGACAGCAGTAACAGTACTTGCGCGTCGAGGGTTCTTGGCGATGGATCAGGACTCATTGGGGTGATTCAGATGTATTCGGAGGTGTTCCCGGCAAAGTGTCGCATAGTCACTCGGACAGAGATGCTCACGAGACCCGAAAGTGGCCAGCCTCACCAATCGAAGCAACGACGAAGCAGTAACCCGATTCAAGCCAGCAAAACCCGAGCCCAACGCCCGCTCTGGTGGGTCGGCGCTGTGCGCTGACGCTCTTCCTCCATCCTTGGCCAAAAAGCGTTCGATCACAGATCGAACCAACGAGAGCGCGAGCCTGCCTTTGGTGGGTCGGCGCTATGCGCTGACGCTCTCGCCTCGTTCAACGAGAAGCGTTCGATCGCAGATCGAACCCACCACAAGCTGATGCCGGCTCCTTTTAGATCGAGGCGTTGCGTGCTCTCGGACTAACGCAGCGCATGCGACGCCAGGCTCAACAGCAGATCAGATCGGCGCCCCCGGCGGAATGACGGGAAGCGCACGCAGCTTGACCGATGTCGGATCCGCGAGATATTTCCCGATCAAGCGAGACGCCTCGATACGATTCGCCGCCTCACTTCCCGCCCCAGCATTTTTCGAGAGCCAAGCTTGCCAGCCGACCAAGGCAGCTCGCACCTCGGCATCAACCGAAGCATGCAGATTTCCGCCATCGAGGGTATGCAGCAAGGCATCGACCACGATCCAGTTTGCGGCAGTCTGTACGGCGTGGCCTGCAGCCAACTTTGCGGGAATTTCACCACGCTGCCAGGTACCACGGAATGTTGCCGCGAGCAAGTCAGCGACTCCCGGTTCGCTGGCATTGCGTGCATGTTGCCAGGCCAATCGATTGAGGCGCTCCGGCGCGAACAGGAAGCTCGTCGTCTGAGCCGCAGCCGCTTCGACCGCAGACATCGGATCAAACAACGGCGCCATGCGCGTGGCGAAATATTCGCGATTGCGTGTGTACTCGTTGGAGGGCGGCGTGAGCAGATCGAGCACATTGGTCGGCAACGCGAGTTGCTCGGCACTCAGTGTTTCGACCAATCGATCGAGCGCCGCACGTTGTCTGTCAGCAGAAACCATCTGTGTGCCTGCTTGACGATCAACGGCTTCGGAATACGCATAATTTGCGCCACCGAGCAGCCGTGCGACCGCTTCGGTTTGATAACGGTGCAGCAGATAGATGGGCACGAGGCGCGCTTCGAGTTCGCCCGCTTGACGCTCGGGTGGCAAGACGCCGATCGAGAAATGTTCGAGCGCCTTGCGTCGCACCGCGAGCAGCGCATCAAAGGTGCTCAGGGCATCGTCGCCCGAATCCCAAAGCAAGGCATCGGGTTCGGCATCACCGGGCCCGCGCGCATCGGCGTCGCTCAAATAGCGGAATCCCGCCTTGGCGATATCGGCACGCAGTTTTGCCAATGATGCTTTCTCGGTTCCCGGCGCGAATTGCTCGTAGGCATGCGCGACGATGAAGTCATCCCACGGCCCAACGCCGACCCCATAGGCATGATCGAGATGGATCGATCCTTCCGCATCCAGCTTCAACAGCGGATGCGGATAGTCCATGACCGAACCGTTTCCGTGTCGGCTTGCGGCGAAGTTGTGCGCGAAGCCGAGTGCATGACCGACCTCATGCGCGGCGAGTTGGCGCACGCGCGCCAGGGCCATCTGCTCGGCTTCGCCTTTGAGTTCGTCGGCATTTGATTTGTCATACGGGGCGAGCAGGCTTTCGGCAATCAAGATGTCCTGGCGCACGCGCTGCGAACCGAGCGTTACCGAACCCTTGATGATCTCGCCCGTGCGCGGATCGACGATGGCACCGCCATACGACCAACCGCGCGTGTAGCGATGCGCCCAGGTGATCAGGCTGTAGCGCACGTCCATCGGATCAACGCCTTCGGGCAACAGTTCGACCCGAAACGCATTCGTGTAGCCGGCCTTCTCGAACGCCGATCGCCACCAGTTGGCGCCTTCAAGCAGGGCCGTACGCACGGGCTCCGGCGCACCGCGGTCGACGTAAAACACGATGGGTTTCTTGACCGCACTCGACGCGGCACCTGGATCCACTTTATCGAGCCGAAAATGTGGCTGCAAGCGCACATTGATACTCGATGCGAGCGGCTGCGCGTAGTCGTAGTAGCCGCTGCTGAATCCGCCCGATCCGGAATGGTAGGTCCGCGACTGGAATCCGGCTTCGGGCAAGCGCACGAAGCTCAAATGCTGGCGCACGCTCACACTGGCCGGATCGGGCACGACATCGCGCACGTATTCGGCTTCACCCGGACCTTTGAAGGTCAACAGCGCTTCGAGCTCGGTGTTGTCCGGAAAACTCTTCGCATCGGTGAGCAACACCGCACTGCGTTTGTCATCGATCTCGTACTTGCCCTGCCCGGTTTGCGCCAGCTGTCGTGCGATGCCGTGGCGATCCGAAGTCAGCAACGAACTGACATCGAGGATGACTTCAGCGTTACCGCCCTTGTTCTCGCCAACGATATCGCCTGCCCACAATACCGATTCGGCAAACGCCTGACGCACACTCAAGGCCTCATCCGGATTTGATGACACGGCGCGGAAGCGCGTGTTGTCCTCAACCAGGAGGACCCGTGGTCCGATACGGCGAAACTCGACCAGATGCGATTCGCCACTCTGGCCGCGATCGAGGCCGATGTCGTTTGATCCGACGCCCCACGGCAATGAGCTGATCAGCAAGAACGGTTTGTCAAACACGTTGACGCCGAGCAGCACGCGACCTTTGGCGCTGTCGCGGTAGACATCAAGGAAACCGGCAATATGCTCCGTGCCGCGCGTAACTGCCGCCGCATCGGGCGGCGACGCCTCGGCATTGGACTTCGCGAACGCACTTGAAGTCGGCAGCGATGACAGAAATACCGCAACAAAGATCCACTTGGACAATCGCATTCAACGCTCTCCCCAGATGGATCCGCGCCATCTGCACGGATCCATCCATAAAGTCAAACCTGTAGGTTTCTACTTGCTGGTGATGGCGGACGTCGCCTGTTCGATGCGCTGGCTGTAGGCATCGAGAACACCCGCCGTGCGCACCACACCCTGGGTCGCGAGATCCCACTTGCGATCCTCGATCGACTCACGAACGCTCGGCAATGTCTTCACGCCGTAGCCTGTAGTCATTCCGGGCGCATAGATGAAATGCTGGAACCACGGCCGCCCCGGCAAACCCTTTGCATCAAGCAATGTCTGCTCCATGCCCTGCAACAGCCGGTTGAGATCCGATGCCTGTTTCGCGGAGAGATTCATGCCGTTGGCTTGCGACTTCGCGAGCGCGCCGTCATACGCCTTGGCGCTGCGAGCGAGACGCACGAGCGCATTGTCGAGCGGAGCGAAATCGATGAAAGGAACATCGTCTTCGCGCGGCGGTGCGAGCAGGACCTTGGTCGGATCGGCAGCGAGCTTGAACGCTCCGCTATCGAGCAGCTGGCTCAAACTTTCGCTGCGTTCACGTTCGCTTTCGGCAAGTTTGTGGACCTCGTCCGCATATTGCGCAACTGTTTCCGAGAAATCACCAAAACGCAGTGGCAACACGTCGGCATTGGCTGCGCGAAGAACTATGCGCCCCGCCGTCTGCGATAGCGCGACACCATAGACGAAGCCCGGATCACCGAAGCGCTCGTAGTGATCGAACGAATCGTAGATCGAGTGGTAGACGCCGCCCTGCTCGTCTTCTCCGCCATAGCCGACGTTGAGCGAGGCGATGCCGACATGCTGCAGAAACGCGCTGTAGTCGGAACCGGACCCCATGCCGCCAATCGGCAAATCGTCGCCATTGGCCGCGAGCTTGGCCAAGCGCTTGCTATCACCATTCGGATTTTCAAACGCATCCACCTGCAAGCCCGCGCGCAGCCGCTGATCAACACTGACCCCGGTCTGCGGATCACGCACATCAGCAGCGACCTGGTTAACCAGATGCTGCAGCGAGTGACTGCCCTCGACGCCGAGGAAACCCCGGCTGTTGGTATCGGAGTTCAGATACAGCACCGCCTTTTGTTTGAGTTCGGCAGCATGTTGTTCGACCCATTCGGTCGAACCCAGCAGGCCCGGCTCCTCGCCATCCCAGCTCGCATAGACGAGGGTGCGCGCGGGTTTCCAACCTTGCTTGAGCAGCGCACCGATGGCTTTCGCTTCAGCGAGCATTGCGACATTGCCGGCGAGTGGATCCCACGCGCCGAACACCCAACCATCATGATGATTGCCGCGCACGATCCACTGATCCGGCGCCTTGGCGCCGCGGATCTTCGCGATCACGTCGTAGAGCGGTTTTCGTGTCCATTCGGATTCAATCTTCAGATGGACTTTGGCCGGCCCGGGACCGATGTGATAGGTGATCGGCAAGGCACCACGCCAACTGCGCGGCACGAGTTGTCCATCGAGTGCGGCGAGCAACGGTTGTGCATCGGCATACGAGATCGGCATGACCGGAATCTTGAGGATCGTCACTGCATCGGCTATTGCCAGGCGCTTGGCGTCGGCGGTGGAACCGATTCCCGGTGTCAGCGGATCGCCCGGATATAGGATCATGTCGAGCACCGAGCCGCGCTGCACGCCATCGGCCGGACGATTGCCGCCCTTCGGATAGACATCGCCGGCGAAGTAACCGTCACCCTGTGGATCCGAATAGATCAGACAACCGACTGCGCCATGCTCGTAGGCAAGTTTCGGTTTGAGGCCGCGCCACCCTTGCCCGTAACGCGTGATCACAATCTTGCCCTTGACGTCGACGCCGTGACGGGCGAGTTCCTTGTAGTCGTCGGGCATGCCGTAGTTGACGTAGACCAACTCGGCCGTGACATCGCCATCAGCACCGTAGACGTTGTAAGGCGGCAAGCCACCTTCGGTTTTTGAGGAAGTGGAATCGCCGTCAATCGGCGGCTCCTTGAGCGCGGCAGTAAATCGCGTCGGCTCAATCAGTTCGAGCGTGTGGGCTTTGGGTGTCGGATAAAGCACTTCAAACGTTTCGATGCGCGCATCCCAGCCCCATTCCTTGAACTTGGCCAGCATGAACTCGGCGTTCGTCTTGTCATGCGGCGAGCCGACGTGATTCGGCGCCGAGGCCATCTGACGCATCCATTCGCGCTGGTCATCGGCCTTAAGATCGGCATCAAAGCGCTGCTCAAGCGCACGCTGCGCGGTGGCGGCCTCATCACTGAAACCAAGCATCGACACGGACTTGTCTGCAGCCGCGGCAGTCGAGCCGCTTCCAACAGTCAGCAAGATCGGAACAAGGATCGAAAGAATCGTTGGCGTGGCTCGGCGCATGTGCAGGCTCCCCGGTTGGACTATCGACAAGCCGTCAAGAGTACGCGCGTGACGATGATGTGCAACTGTCGATTGGCAGGGGTGCCGCGCGACCAGAATGCGCGCCGGGGATCAGAAACGTCGCTCGATCAGGCGATAGGCATCGAACCTATCTGGAACGCTTGTCGTCGTTCGGCTTTGCTGGTTGAGACTTGGCGTCCGCCTTGCCGCGTTTCGGCGCAATCGCGATGGGTTTTGCGGATTGCTTGACGTTCTTTGATGCCGCTGGGTCAAGCTTCGCTGGCGTGACTGACTTGGTCTCCGCCTCGGTCTTCTTCGTATCCCGATCGATCGTGCGAACGCGCACGTTGTCGACCCATCCGCTGCCGCCATCGAGCAACATGAAGCCGATCTCGATCGCCGTGGTATTCGGTGGCGCCATTTTTCGCAGAGTGACATCCGCCCAGTCGTTGTCGCCAACCACCGGTGTCGCGCGTTGCTGATCGATAACGTTGTTGTGGTTCATGAAGTTGAGCAGCATGACCCAGCCTTGTCCGCCAACCTCGGCCGTCTTCAACGATGCCTTCAATTCGATTTCTTTACCCGCCACGGCATCGGTCTGCACTTGCTGCAGGATCAAGCCGTACACCTGTTGGACCGTGCGCCGCATGCGAATGCTTTGCTTCCCATGCGCAAAACTCGCGACGTCATTGGTGATCTCGTACGCGCGAATGCCCGCATGCTGCGTGCGCGACCATCCCGGAATGCGATTGCCGACGATGGGTTGCTCGAAATCCGCATTTTTCAACGTGATTTCGGTGGCTTCAACGCTTGCAGCGCAAAGCAGAAGTGTCGCAAGGAAAACCACTTTCAACATGACGATCATTCACTCCGGATGGGCCACGGCCTCGATTCGCATCCGACGGATGCACCGCTGCGAGAACATGACCCAACATTTTGGCGTCAACTGCGTGCACTGACAAGCAGCCCGGCGCGCAACGCGCAAGGCCGCACAAGGTCGTCTCTGAATTCAACCCAGGCACTTCATTCGATG
>JBDSPX010000191.1:0-8918 GCA_039930065.1 Dokdonella sp. | reverse complement strand
GGCAATCTGGCTGCGCCGAAAATTGCGGGTCCCAGTTTGAACTCGTGCACTTGGCCAAGGTCGCCAAACGCACCCGCGCCACCGAATCCCTGCAAACCGAACTCGAGGGCTGGGTTGCCGCGATGTTTCCATTGCCATGCATAGCCGAGCTGGGTTTTTGCGCCGTCGACCAGCTCGCGTGAAAACTCGAAATTCAGATTGAACTGTTCTCGACCAATCTGCTTTTGAAAGAGCGGACCGAATTCGATTTCATTGAGCCCCTCCGCGCGGTTGCGCACGAACTCGGCCAGAAATCCAACATCCAGCCAGTGCTCGCCCGGCTCGGTCAGCAGAAAAATGTTTTCAGACTTGAACTCATCGATTTGACCGCCCGCATTCGGCGATTTACTGTAGAAAATTGCGATTTCAGTGAACCAGCGTGGCGTGATTCCATAGCCAACATCAAACACAAACTGCTGGCCATCGCCATCCCGGGTACCGTTGAAATCCTCCTGGCCGCCGCGTAACTCGAATTCAAACTCGCGATAGTCGACGTGGGGGAGATAGACCTTGCTGGCGGGTCCGGCTTGGGCCAATTGCGGAGCCACCAAGACGGGAGCAAGCGCAAGGACGGCAATTAGAGTCGCGCGGGCGGAGGTGAAGCGTGGGTGCGTCCCCATGTTTTCATTCCAATCAAGATAAGTATGGCCGTCGTGGCATAGAACAGGAGCTGCATGCCGTTCGGTCTTGCGTCGTAGCCAACCAGGGTCTTCAGGGTTTGCCCCGGCAATGATTCGTTGGACAGCAACCAGGAGGTATCCCAAACTCTGACCCCGAGCGGCGGTAGCCAGTCCGCCTGAATCAGGTAATGCGCCGCTTGGGATGCCAGACCGGCGGCGAGCAAAAGCACCATCCAGTTGGTCACCGTAAAGAAGTGTCGTATTGGAATTCTTAGCATGCCGAGGTAGAGAACCAAACCAACGGTGCTGCCAGCAAGCAAGCCAACCAAGCCTCCGATCAGCATGGATTCACTACTGGACCCGCCGACGCCGAGGCCGAACAGAAAGAGCACCACCTCTGAACCTTCACGCAGCACGGCCAGCGCCACAACAACCATGAGCGCGCGTAGCGGCTGAGTGCCGCCGATGACTGCAGCGCCAACCGACTTCATCTGCTGAGCCAATTCACGTCCGTGCCTCGCCATCCAGACTGCATGCCAGGCCAACATCAGCACGGCTGCGGTCAGTACACCGGCATTCAAAATCTCCTGACCTACGCCTTCCATCGATGACGCGACACGATCAGCGCCGAGCGCCAACACGATCGCTCCTCCGACACCCAAGGCGACGCCAAGCGACACCCAGGTGCCGCGAGCCGCAAGACCGCGGGTCGTTGCGCAGACGATGCTGATGATCAGCGCAGCCTCCAGGACTTCACGAAAAACGAGAATGGCTGTAGCCAACATGGCGAATCGTTGCCCTACTCGGCGATCAGCACGCCTTTGGCCGAGTCCATGTGAAACTCGCCAAAGAACGGATAGCGACCCGGCTTCAGCGGGCCGACGAACACAATGATGCGGCTGCTGCCTGCGACGATCTTTTCGCGGTTGAGCTCGTAACTCTCAAACTCCTCCGGAGTGGGATCCTTGTTCACCACCGTCAGCTTGATCTTCCGATCGGCAGGCACAGTCACTTCCATCGGTGTAAAGCGATGACCTTCAATGACAATTGTTGTTTCATGGACATCGGCCGCCAATGCACCGTGGCAGGCAATGGCAAGACAAGTGGCTGAAAACCATTTCATCCAAATTCTCCAGGTTGTGCGGATGATAATGACTCGCAATACCATCCGCAAGAGTGCTCTTCAGCGGAAGGCCATAATTCATGAACCACGCCACACCCGACCCCTGTCAATCGGAATCCTAAACACTGCAGCTTGGATTCATTTGTTCGGTCCGGCTTTCCTTGTCGCCCGTGAAAATCCTGCATCATTGCGCGCATGACAAATTGGTTGAAACAGATTCCCGGGATCGGTCCTGCCTTGCTTGCGGCGGTGTTCTTTGGCGCAAGTACGCCACTAGCCAAGCTGCTGGTCGCCGATATCTCGCCGATCCTGTTGGCAGGGTTGCTGTACGCAGGCTCTGGCCTCGGACTTGGCGCGTGGCTACTGATGCGGCAACTGCTCCCCGGTAGAGCAAGTCACGAGGCCGCGCTTCAACGTCGCGATCTCCCTTGGCTTGCGGGTGCAGTGTTGTTCGGCGGCGTATTGGGTCCCGTGCTGTTGATGCTCGGACTGGCTTATACCCCGGCATCAACGGCATCCTTGCTGCTCAATACCGAGAGTGTTCTGACGGCCCTGATTGCATGGCTCGTGTTTCGCGAGAATGTTGACGTACGCATCTTCCTTGGCATGCTTGCCATCGTTGCTGGCGGCGTGATCTTGTCGTTGTCCGAAGCACCATCGGTCGGGTTGCCTTGGGGCGCATTCGCCATTGCCGGCGCGTGCGCGTGCTGGGCCATCGACAACAACCTGACCCGCGTGGTGTCGGGCGGTGATCCCGTTCAGATCGCCGCGATCAAGGGCGGCGTGGCGGGCGCCATCAACATCGCCATCGCACTGGTTATCGGGCAGCGCTTTCCGGGTCCGCTGCATGTGCTATCGGCCGGAACGATTGGGTTGATCGGCTACGGCGTCAGCCTGGTCGCCTTTGTCCTGGCTTTGCGACATCTGGGTGCTGCGCGCACCGGCGCCTATTTTTCCACCGCACCCTTTGTCGGCGCGGCGTTGTCATTGCTGTTGTTGAGCGAAACCCCCGGACTGAGCTTCTGGATCGCCGGTGCGTTGATGGCCTTGGGCGTATGGCTGCATGTCAGTGAGCAGCATGTGCATGAGCACGAGCATGAAGCACTCGATCATGAGCATCTGCACACCCATGATGACCACCATCAACATGCACATGATTTCAAGTGGGATGGGGACGAGCCGCATTCACACGCGCACAAGCACGAACCCATGATCCACTCGCATCCCCACTATCCGGACCTCCATCATCGGCATGAACACAACTGACGTGGCACGTCTTCGTCAAGATGTGCACCGCAGTTCCGGAACCATTTATAGTCATTGATTCGGCCCTTAACGAGTCTCGAAATTGCTCCAATGGCGGGATGGAGAACCTTGAGGGAAGTTTCACGCACTTCCGTTCGTGGTGAGCCCGTCGAACCATGATCGGACGTGGCCGAAGCGGCTCGGCAGCTTGTAATTGCCCTTCGACAGGCTCAGAGCCTGCCGTGGACTTGATCCGGGGGCGAACGGTTGAGGTTAGACCAAACTGGACGGTGCAAAGTCGTACTATTCAAGTGCCGAATCAATCGTGCGATGAGAGAGATGCCGCAGCCCCCGGACTGCGGCAGATCAGTGCATTAGCTGGTTTTTCGCGGCACCGGCTCGGCGGCGGCTTTCTTCTCGGCGTCGCATTTCGCTTGCAATGCCTTGATGTCCGCGTCCCCTATATTGTTTGAATAATGCACGTTGTCCGCGAGCTGATCGCAGGTCACCGGCTTGGCCTTTGTTACCGGTGGCACATAGTCGTCATGCAGGCTGTGGTCGTGTGCGTGCGCGCTGGCGGCAAGCAACAGTGCGGAGGCGGCAATGGCAGAAACGAACAACGAACGTAAGGTCATAGTGATGCTCCAGTTGGGTGGCGAAGTGTGCGCCACGGTAGATGTGTCAATCGGTGACATGGGTGACCAGCCTTACGGCCGGTGCAGGTCAGGTTGAAATCCAACCACTTCAACTTCCACGGTGACCGGCTCGGTACCGTGGTTTTTCCAGTACCAGCCGTGGCTGCCCTCGAACGGGGCCACGAAGGTGCCAGAGGATTCGCGCTGAGCGGCTTCGACCGCGTAGCTCGTCCAGGCGTTCTTCACGTTCAAGCGTTCACCGTGCATGTCGACCGCCACATCGGCGCTCGCGGTCCAGTGGAACACCAAGCCGTCACCGGCCTTGAGCTGCGCCTTGACCTCGGCGCCCTTGCCAGGTTCCAGGATCACCGTGAGCGCACTTCTACGGAAGGGACCTGTCGCCAACGAAACAGCGCCGGCATCCAGGGATTGGCCATCCGATTTTCCGAACGCGGCTTCGGCCTTTGCTGCGAGGGCGGCATTCGCCGCATCCGTATCGGCGGAAACGAGGGTGACCGAAGCCGGCTCTGTGGGCTCCGCGGGTGTGGCCGCTGTGGAATTTGCGCCGAGCACACCGAGCCCCAAGCGATCGCCGATACCGGTGGGGTCGATGCCGTATTCCGCCGGCATGACAACGGCAACCAGCAACAGAGCCGCCACGACCATGGACAGACCGGTGGCCTTGAGCAAGCGCTGAGTGCTGGGAAGATTCTGGTTTTGGTTAGTGGACATGCAAGCCTCGATCAGGAAACAAAATAACCAGTGAGTTGATAGCCGATCAGCACGAAGCCGGCGGTCATGAGCAGGGTATTGGCCGCGAAGGCGTGTCGGGCGAACGCTGCACTGCGCCGCCAGAAGCCCATGAAAATCAGGATGCCGCTCAACGCCAGCAACTGACCCAGTTCCACCCCGACATTGAAGGCCAGGATATTGGGCACCAGCCCATGGGGAGAAAGCTGGAATTCTTGCAATTTGGTTGCCAGGCCAAAGCCGTGGAAGAAGCCAAACACCAGAACCGCAACCTTGGTGTTGGGCTGAAAACCGAACCAGCGCTGGAATGCACCGAGGTTATCCAGCCCTTTGTAAACGACCGACAGGCCGATGATCGCATCGACCAGATAAGCATTGACGTGAACCCCGCCAAGCACACCGAATAGCAGCGTCGCGCTATGGCCGAGCGCAAACAAGGTCACGTAAGCGGCGACCTCGCGCATGCGATACAGAAAAAACACCACGCCAAACAGGAACAGCAAGTGGTCGTAGCCGGTGACCATGTGCTTGGCACCGAGATACATGAACACGAGCAAATTGCGACCGCTGCTCTGTTCGAGGAAGGCCTTGTCATCGCCTTGCACGCCATGGGCGAATGCAAGGCCAGTTGCCAGCAGCAACATAGGAAAGGCCAACACCCGGAGCCATCGTTCGAATTTTGCGGGTACGCGCGTTTGCGGAATGGACACGTGGACCTCTGAAGGTTTGATTGAAAGCTCCGAAGGCCGAATCATGTCGTTTCCGTCCGGAGTACGTCCTTGCGGTGCAGCAAGCGATACAACGCGGGCAACACCAGCAAGGTGAGCAGGGTCGACGAAATGATGCCGCCGATCACCACGGTCGCCAGCGGACGCTGTACCTCCGCGCCGGTACCCACGTTGAGCGCCATCGGCAAAAAGCCCAGGCTGGCAACCAGCGCAGTCATCACTACCGGGCGCAGTCGGGTCAATGCACCTTCGACGATGGCTTCCTGCATGGGCACGCCGTCGGCACGCAAGCTTCGAATAAAGCTGATCATCACCAGGCCATTGAGCACGGCCACACCGGACAAGGCGATGAAGCCGACTCCGGCCGAGATCGACATCGGAATCCCGCGCAGCCACAGCGCCATCACTCCACCGGTCAGGGCCAACGGCACGCCGCTGAAAACAACCGCCGCATCCCTGCCCGAGCCGAAGGCCATGAATAGCAGACCAAAGATCATCACCAGCACCACGGGCACGACTACCGACAAGCGACGGCTGGCGGAAATCAACTGCTCGAACGTTCCGCCGTACTCGATCCAGTAGCCTTCCGGCAAGGTGATTTCATTGGCAACCTGATCACGCAATTCCTCGACGAATGAACCCAAATCGCGGCCGCGTACGTTGGTGGTGATGACGACGCGACGCTTGCCATTCTCGCGGCTGATCTGATTCGGACCCAGGGCAAGATTGATCTCGGCCACTTCGCCCAGCGGCACATGCGAGGGTGATTCAGACGCGCCATGCACTTCGTCTTGATCGATACGAATCGGAATCGGTAGCGACGCGAGGGCGTTGGGAATCTGTCGCTGGGTTTCCGGAAGGCGCACGACAATATCGAAACGCCGGTCGCCCTCGAATACCTGACCGGCGACCGCGCCGCCCAGCGCGATCGACACCGTGTCCTGTACATCGCCGACTGCAAGACCGTAGCGCGCCAACGCGGCACGATCTGGCTTGATCGTCATCAGCGGAAGACCGGTGACCTGCTCCAGTTTCACGTCGGCAGCACCGACAATCCTGCTCGCCAGTTTCTCGACCTGCTGGCCGACTTCTTCGAGCTGTTCGAGATCGTCACCGTAGAGCTTGATCGCCACTTCGGCGCGCACGCCGGCGATCAATTCATTCATGCGCATCTGCACCGGCTGGGTGAATTCATAGTTGTTGCCGGGAATCGTCCATACCGCCGCTTCCAGCTCGGCGATCAGTTGCGTCCGTGGCTTGCGCGGGTTCGGCCAATCCTTGCGATCCTTGAGCATGATGAATGTATCGGCGACCGACGGAGGCATGGGGTCATTCGCGACTTCGGCGGTACCGATCTTGGCGAACACCTCATCGACCTCGGCAAACTGCTTGATCCGCGCCTCCAGTTGCATCTGCATGCCGACAGCCTGGGTCAGACTGGTGCCGGGAATCCTGAGCGCGTGCAGGGCGATGTCGCCTTCGTCGAGATCCGGGATGAACTCGCTGCCAAGCCGAGTCGCCAGCAAGCCAGTCAACACGGTCAGGATCATCGCAGCCGCCACCACCGCGACCCGCCACACCAGCACCTTTTGCAATAGTGGCGCGTAGATCCGCTTGAAGCCGCGCACGATGCGGGTTTCCTTTTCCTCGACCTTGCCGGTGACGAACAGCGCCACGGCAGCCGGTACGAAGGTCAGCGACAGTGCCATGGCGCCGGTCAACGCAATGACAACGGTAAACGCCATCGGGTGGAACATCTTTCCCTCGACGCCGCTCAAGGCAAACACCGGCAGATACACGGCAGCGATGATGAACAAGCCGAACAGGCTGGGCTTGATCACCTCGGCGCTGGCAACGGCGGCGAGTTCAAAGCGCTCTTCCCGATTGAGCAATCGGCCAAGGTGATGCTGTCGTTCACCGAAGCGACGAAGACAGTTCTCCACAATGATGACTGCGCCATCGACGATTAGGCCAAAGTCGAGTGCGCCCAAGCTCATCAAGTTGGCCGAAACACGGTTCTCAACCATGCCGGTGATGGTCAGCAACATGGTCAGCGGAATCACAGCGGCGGTGATCAGTGCGGCGCGCAGGTTGCCGAGCAGCAGGAGCAGGATGACGACCACCAGCAACGCGCCTTCGACCAGATTTTTCTGCACGGTGGCGATCGTGCGATCGACCAGTTCGGTGCGATCGTAGACCGCCCGGACTTTTGCACCGGCCGGCAACGTAGCATCAATCTCCTTGAGCTTGCTGGCGGCGCGCTGGGCCACGGCGCGGCTGTTCTCGCCCACCAGCATGAACACCGTACCCATCACGACCTCGTGGCCGTCCTGCGTCGCAGCGCCGGTACGCAACTCAGCACCTTCGCTGACCTCGGCAACATCCGTGATGCGCAAGGGCAGTCCATCACGCGTGGCCACCACGATCTGCTTCAGGCCTTCGGCATCGGCGACCTGGCCGGGCACACGAATCAGATATTGCTCACCAGATCGTTCGATGTAGCCAGCGCCTACGCTGGCATTGTTGCGCGCCACCGCATCGAGCACGTCGCGAAACGTCAGCCCGTAGGCGAGCAACTTGGTCGGTTCGGGCGTGATATGAAATTGCCGCACGTAGCCGCCAATCGTGTTGACCTCGGTGACGCCTTTCAGATGGCGCAACTGCGGTCGTACCACCCAGTCCTGCAAGGTGCGCAAGGCAGTCGGCGTCCAGATCGCCTGTGCGCCTTCTTCAGCCTCGACCGTGTACATGAAAATTTCGCCCAGGCCCGTGGCCACTGGCCCCAGCGTGGGTTCGATACCCGCAGGCAATTGCGAAGCCGCTTGCTGCAGGCGTTCGGCCACCTGTTGGCGCGCGAAATAGATGTCGGTGCCGTCCTCGAAGACGACGGTGACCTGCGACAACCCGTAGCGGGAAATCGAGCGCGTGTATTCCAGACGGGACAAACCCGCCAGTGCGGTTTCCACCGGAAACGTCACGCGCTGTTCGGATTCGAGCGGTGAGTAGCCTGGTGCTTCGGTGTTGATCTGGACCTGGACATTGGTGATGTCCGGGACCGCGTCGATGGGCAAGCGGCTGTAATTCCAGATGCCAAGCGCAGACAAACCGAGCACCAGCAGGAGAACCAGCCAGCGGTGCGCGATAGACGCGCGAATGATGCGTTCCAACATGGCGATTCCCGTTAGTGGTCGTGACTGGCGCCGGACTTTTCGATGTCCGCCTTGATCAGGTAGCTCTGCTCGGTGACGTAGCGCGTGCCTGGTTTGAGTCCGTCCAGTACTTCGACGGATTCACCATCACGCACACCGAGTTCCAGCATGCGCACCTCGTAGAAATCACCCACCTGGGCAAACACGACGGTGAAGTCGCGAAAGCGCTGAAGGCCAGTCTCCTTCACCGCCAGCGGCACTTCCTTTTCCGAGACGGTGACGTTTGCGGATACCGTCATGCCCGGGCGCCAGTGCCCTTCGGGATTGGGCAAGCTGGCGCGGGCCACAACGCTTTGTCCGCGCGTTGCAAGCGGCAACAAGGTTTGGATGACGGTTTCAGCTTGCGCATCGCCGGTCGCAGAATCGATTTGAACCCGCTGTCCCGGAGCGAGGCGCGCCGCATCCTTGCCGATGGCGTGAAGTTCGACCCATACCTCGGCCAGATCGGCCATTTCGATCAGGGTGTTGTCACCGGCAACATCACCGATGTTGGTATTGCGCGCCAGCACGATCCCGTCAAACGGTGCGGTCACCGGATACGAGCGCATGCTTTCATTGCCTTCGACGAC
>JBDSPX010000190.1:0-13274 GCA_039930065.1 Dokdonella sp. | reverse complement strand
ACGACCGCGATCACCACCCAGAGCAGCACCGTCTTTGCCATGTCGTTCATTCTTTTCCGTTTCCTCCTGCAGTGGCGGCCGCCGGTTGTTTTTTGCCGGTCGCCAATGCGTAGACTTCGTTGCTGCGCGCCCGAGATGCCTTGGGTTTGCGGATGCTGACGCTTGCATATTCGCTGCGCAAGCGTCGGATGTATTCATCATATCCCTGACCTTGAAACAACTTGGTCAGGTAGGACCCACCCGGCTTCAGATGGGTTGCGGCAAATTCGGCAGCGAGTTCAGCCAGAGCCATGGAGCGATCTTGGTCAACAGCACCGACTCCGCTCATGTTGGGGGCCATGTCGGAAAGCACAAGATCCACCCTTGCCCCATCGAGCAACGCTTCAAGCTGCGCGAGGACTTCATTTTCGCGGAAATCGCCAACAATGACATCGACGCCGCCAATTCCCTGCATCGGCAGGATATCCAGCGCAATAATGCGCCCCGCGTCACCGAGGCGCTCGCGGACCATCTGCGACCATCCGCCCGGCGCTGCGCCGAGATCGACCACAAACATGCCGGGCTTGAGTAGCTTGTCGCGCTCGATCAACTCGTCCAGCTTGAACACCGCCCGCGATCGCCAACCTTCGGCGTGGGCTCGCTTCACAAAGGGGTCGTTGAAGTGCTCCTGGAGCCAGCGAGAACTGGTTTTGCTTCGCGCCACGTCATTCCAACGCGCTGGGTGCGCGTTTATCAGGCAAGGGATTGGCCTCATAATACCCGGAAAGCCGCATCCAACTGTCGGCACCCCATCCGCATTCGGACTTCATTCATGCCTCTCACCTCGTTCCAGAAGCGCTACTTGCGTGGTCTTGCCCATTCCCTGAGCCCGGTCGTCATGCTCGGCCAGAAAGGCGTCACGCCGAATTTGATCACTGAATTGAACGTCGCCATTGATCGCCATGAGCTGATCAAGGTCCGCCTTTCCGGCGCCGACAAGGAAGAACGAGGCGCGCAAATTGAGGCGCTGATCCAGGGATCGGCTTGCGAACTCGTTCAGATCATCGGCCACACCGCCACGCTTTGGAAACGCAACGAGAAGGAACCCAAGTTGCCGCTGCCAAAGTAAGGAGGCTCCATGCAGCTGGTTCACGATCGCGCTGAAGGCTACTTCTTCATTCGTGCTGTCCGCGAGAATTCTGTGGTCGTGATCGATCGCGAACTCGTCGCAAGCTTCATCATCGCGCCCGACCAGGTCATCGAGGACTGGCCGCTTTCCACGATCACCGATCTTGATGCGGCAGCCATCGGCATGATTTCGGATCTCGAACCCGAACTTGTCATCCTCGGAACTGGCAGTGAGCAGATTTTTCCGGGACAGACGTTGCTGCTGCCGTTGCTGCGCAAGGGCATTGGAGTCGAAGTGATGCACAACGCGGCAGCCGGACGAACCTATAACCTGCTCGCCGCAGAAGGCCGAAAAGTTGCGGCAGCATTTATCCTGCCAGGTTGATCAGCTGGTCTGATCGATCGAGGAAAGCTGACGCAGTCGCTTGAGCGCTTCTTCCTGAATCTGGCGGACACGTTCGCGAGACACACCGAGTTCCACGGCGATCTCGGCAAGCGAGTGAACAGCCTGGCCATTCAGACCATATCGACGCTCAACAACCCATTGTTGTCGTGGCCGCAACGCAGCGAGCCAAGCTTGCAACTTGCCACTGCCAGAAGCATCTGCGCTCGCGGTTGGTCCGTTCTCATCATCATCGACAATATGTTCGATGAGCGCACGATCATCGCTATCCGACATCGGCGCATCCAGAGAGGCGATGTGTTCACTGACCCGGAAAAGCTCGGCAACATCACGTGGCTCCTTGCCAACCGACCGCGCCAATTCCTCGAGAGAGGGTGGCCGACTGAGTTGTGCCGTCATTTCTCGATTCGCGCGCAGCACCTGGGCAAGCTCTCGCAAAACGTGCACAGGGATGCGAACCGTACGTCCCTGATGTGACAGTGCATGCTGGACGCCGTGGCGAATCCACCACATAGCGTAGGTCGAGAATCGCAGCCGACGCTCCGGATCGAATTTTTCGACGGCGCGAATCAAGCCGATATTGCCCTCCTCGATCAGATCCATCAGCGGAACACCGCGTCCGACATAGCCGCGAGCAACCGTGACCACCAAGCGCAAATTGGCCTCGATCATGGCGCGCCGCGCTTCTGCATCACCCAACTGAACGCGCTCAGCCAGCGCCCATTCCTGCTCAGCCGCCAATAACGGAATAAGCCCGATCTCGTTGAGATAGGCACCCGTCGAACTGCGCACTTCCTCATCGACTGGCTCGATGGCATCGAGCAATTCAAGAACTTCCTCGACGGCAGGTTCGTCAATGGCTCGGGATGTCGATTCAATCGTCATTTGCAGGATCCCACGGCTCGTCGCCACCCAACTTGGCTTGACGCCGTGGCGAAGGATTGCGGGATGGAAAATAAGGCCATCGGCAGATTCAGCGTTTCGGCAGCAAACCGAGCGGATCGATCGGTTTGCCGTTTCTACGAATCTCAAAATGCAGCATGTCGCGGGTTGCGCTTGAGGACCCCATTTCCGCAATCTGCTGACCAGCCTTGACGCGGTCACCCTCCTGCACGAGACGGCGCCGATTGTGGCCATATGCCGACAGCATCGTTGAGTTGTGTTTGACGATGATCAACTCGCCATAGCCGATCAAGCCGTTGCCGCTGTAGACGACCTCGCCATCGGCTGTCGCACGCACCGCATCACCGGACTTACCCGCGATATTGATGCCCTGCCGTGTCTGATCACCGGAGACATAGGTTGCCACCAGCTGGCCATCGGATGGCCACCGCCAGCGAATATCTGAAGCAGACGCGCTTTCCGCGCGACTTGGCTCGGTGGGCGTCGCCACGATGGCCGCAGCATTCGGCGCCGTCGTTGAATTTGCAGGTGGCGCAGACGGCGACGGCGATCTCGCCATATTTCTTGGCGGGGCGATCGATGACGACCTCTGTGAAGAAGCACGAGATGATGATGTCGATGCCGGCGGCGAGTCGTTGCGCGCGACGCTTGATCCACCCAACCGAATTACCTGACCCACATAGATTGTGTAGGGCGATGCGATTGCGTTGGCGCGCGCCAGATCGCGAAAATCCAGTCCGTTGCGAAAGGCGATGCTGTAAAGCGTGTCGCCCTTGTGAACGCGATAACTGCCGGAGGGAACGCTGCGCTGACCCGATGAGGCTTCCTCTCGAGGATAATGGTGACGACCCAGACTACGATCTTCAACCGGTGCCGGAGGGGTTGACGCGCAGCCGGCAAGAACCAGGACAGCGATTGCCCCCATCAGTCGTGAACGCAAATGCTTTAGATTATTTTCAATCACTTATCGAATGAACTTGAAGTAGACAATCGCAAGCGCCAGCAAGACCAATACCGCCCAACCGATCCACTCGATCCATCGATGCAAAGCGGCTTCTGCTTTCGGCCCTGCAATACGGATCAGCCCTGCCAGCAAATACACGCGCTTGCCGCGACCGACCAGCATGCTGGCGACAAAGGGTAACAGCGGCACCCCAACGATGCCTGACGCCCAGGTAAAGATTTTCAACGGAATGGGCAGAAACCCGGCAAGCACCAGCAGCCAAAACGCCGACCACGGACTTTGCGCGGCGATCTCGCGTAGCTCGGCGACCTGCTTGTCGATACGTTCGAGCCAACCGAGCGATTCGAGCAGTGGTCGCATCCATTCAAAGGCAAAGTGTCCCAGCGCGTAACCGACCAGTGCTCCGACCACAGAAAACAGCAGACTTACCGTAGCGTATCGGGCCCATCGTTGCGGTCGTGCAAGCACCATCGGCCCAAGCATGACCTCGGGCATGACCGGAAAAATAATCGCCTCGAAAAAGCTCAGCGCTGCCAGCAAGGGCTCTGCCTTGGGGTGCTGCGCCCATTTCAGTGCGACTTCGTAGAGTGGCTTGAAAAGCTTCAAGCGTGCACTCCCGAATACTCGACTCCGCGCATCAAGCGATACCTCCAAGTAACGGAACAAAACTTACCGCGGCGAGAATTTCGCGGTGCCAGCCGGTCTCGGTCGCGCGTACGCGCAAGAGCTCCTGTCGACCCGGCGGTCCGACCGGTGCGACCAGTACTCCACCCGGCGCCAACTGATCGAGCAATGCATTTTCGAGATCGGTACCGGCGGCGGTCACCATGATGGCATCGAACGGCGCCTGATCGGGCCAGCCGAGGCGACCGTCATCGTGGCGTGAGCGGATATTCGACAAGCCCAGCTTGCGGAATCGTCGACGCGCATTGCGCAACAATTCGTCGATTCGTTCGACGGTGAAAACGTGCTCGATCAGGGTTGCAAGAACAGCGCACTGATAGCCAGATCCAGTACCCACTTCGAGCACACGTGCAGGCATTGCATGCTCGATCAGCACCTCGGTCATTCGCGCAACCACGTAGGGCTGCGAGATGGTCTGGCCCTGGCCGATCGGCAAGGCCGTATCTTCGTAGGCACGCGAAGCCAGGGCCTCATCGATAAACAAATGCCTCGGTAGCTGGCGCAGCGTTTCGAGCACGCGACGATCTTGAATGCCCTCCACTTGCAGTCGTTCAATCAGGCGATCACGTGCACGTTGCGAGGTCATGCCAAGACCACGCGCTTCCGGATGAGTTCGAGCGAAGCGGTTCATCCGCACCCCGTCGAGCCGAGGGAAAATGCACGCGTGCTCATTCGGCGGGACTCACCATGTCCAGCGAACTCAGCCATCCGCCGACTTTGTCCAGCGCCTCATAGCGGGTCAGATCGACATGGATCGGCGTGATCGAAACAAATCCTTCGCGCACGGCATGAAAATCCGTACCCGGCCCGTCGTCCTCTGCCTCACCCGGTGGCCCGATCCAATACATCGGACGACCACGTGGATCGGCCTGCTCGATGCAGCTCGGCGCACGATGTCGCCGTCCAAGTCGAGCTGCCGAGAATCCTCGAATTTCCGCCCAAGGTCTGTCCGGCACGTTGACATTGAGAATCGTGTCAGCCGGCAGCGGATCAACCAGGAGCTTGCGCATCAATTGCATCACGGCCAGAGCTGCGGATTCATAGTGCTGGCCCTTGTGATCGCGCGTCACCAGAGATACCGCAATAGCCGGTAAACCGAGAAAACGCCCCTCCATCGCCGCTGAAACCGTGCCGGAATAAATTACGTCATCACCGAGATTGGCTGCGCTGTTGATCCCCGAGACGACAATATCGGGCGCGACATCAAGCAAACCCGTAAGCCCGAGATATACGCAATCCGTTGGCGTTCCGGAGACGCGATAACGTCCGTCATCCAGTTTTTTGACCCGAATCGGCTGATCCAGGGTCAGCGAATTGCTGGCACCCGAACGATCACGATCCGGAGCCACCACGACAACTTCACCAATCGCCGCCAAATGGCGCGCGAGGACGAGGATGCCGGGTGCGTCGACGCCGTCATCATTACTGACAAGAACACGCATACGCTGCTTCCCGAAGCGATTCCAACGCTAAGCCGAGGCGCACAATTGGTGGCCACGGCAGCGGTTGTTTTGAGCCATCTAGCATACCGGAATGACCGCTCTGGCTGAATGCGCCTGGGTGGTTGGTTTGCCCATTCCGACCCTGTCTCCCCGAATACAGCGGGCTTGTATGCGCGCCGCCATCGTGCAATGGTTTTCGTTTAGCCAACCGGGCGACGTCGTCGCGTGATGAAGAATCTTCGACGCTACTTGAAAGCGGGTCGGGAAAAACCGCTCGTTGCGGAGGACGACCAAAACCTGTTCCGCGAAGCGATCGGCAAGGTTCGGTTATTGCCGGTGCATGTCGATCTACCTCCCGCAGTCACCCGGCCCGCGCCACTGGCGAAACAATTCGAACGTGACGAAGCCGCCGTCCGTGATGAGTTGCTTACTCACGCATTTGATCCCGGAACCATCGAACTCGGAGACGAGATTCTCTATCTGAAGCCCGGACAGCCTGAGCGGCTGCTCAAACAATTGCGTCGCGGGCATTTCAGTATTCGCTCTGAAATCGATCTTCACCAGATGACCGTCAGGGTCGCGCGCGATGCGATCAAGGGCTTTCTGGCCGAGGCAATCGCACATGACGAACTCTGCGTGCGCATCGTCCATGGCAAGGGCCTGCGCTCGGCTTCGCGAGGCCCGGTTGTCAAACGAATGACCGAACAGGTTCTGCGGCGAAGAGATGACGTGCTCGCCTTCGCCTCGGCTTTGCCCGCACAAGGCGGCACCGGAGCGGTTCTGGTGCTTTTGCGCGGCAACTGATCAGTTGTCGCGTTCGCTGCCGAGCGCGACGCGTTTCGTTGGCGGATTCACCCAGGTTACGCGCACGCCGGCCTGTCGGCTAGCGTGGTTGACCGCATCGACATAGTGCTGATCCACGACGAATTTTTGCTCCGTCGCGTAGCGGCTACTGCCGTTGCTGGCACAGCCTGAAAGCAACAGCAGTGCAAGCGAAACTGCACCGATCACGAAAGTCTGTTTCATGCCGCCCTCCAGTGGTTGCCCGCAATCGCGGATACGACCGCCAGGCCGTTTATCGGGTAGGCGTCTTCGAGCGCCATGCCCAATCTTGTGGACGCACTGAATCACAATATCGTTGCAGCGGATCAGGCGGGAGCTGCGTCTCGCGCTATATCGGTTGAGCAGAGCTCGCGGACGACCGAAGTCGCAAAACACCCGGAAGGAAGCGAAAATTCCAGGGTGAGCGAATCATCCGCCCACGCGGCACTGAATCCGCTTGGGCGCAAGCGCAGTGAACGGCGCTCCTGACGCAGATCGGCAGCTTCAAGACCTTGAGCGAATCCTGTCGCGATCGCTGCTCCATGTTCGATTTCAGCCACTTCGGCGACGCTGCGCAGCGCCCCCTTGCCCCAGAGCGGACCCGTTGGATCGATGTCGAATGCTTGCAGACGTTGCTGGATTTCTGCATCAACCGGTTGTGGGCCGAAGATTGAATGGGTGCCAGCGAGCATCCAGACTTCACCATCCAGCGCTTTGTTCCAATTGTGTCCCGCAACCCTTTGCGCGAGCACGCAGTTGAAAAGATGCGAACGTGCGGCCGAGAGTGCAAAGCCACGCTCACTGCGACCCAGGCGCGCGCCGGCAAACAATGCCTGGGCGCTGCGCAGGTTGCCGCCGTCGTTGCCGAAGCGTTGCTCGCCGAAATAGTTGGGCACACCCAAGCTCGATATGCGCTGCAGACAGGCTTCAGCCAAATCGCGATCGCCGAGAAGATCGCGCAGAACGATGCGGAAGCGATTGCCGCGATGCACGCCACGCTTGAGCTTCTTCGAGTGGCGCCTGGCACTGAGGATACGCACGCCTTCGATCTCGATCTTGTCCCAGTCAGGATCCGGCAAGCCGGGCAGATGCACCGAGAAAAATTGACGCGTCAGCGCATGCCGATCCTTGAGCCCGGAGTAACCCACAGACATCGGCGCGACATTGGCGAAGCGGGCGAGTTGACGAGCGACCCACTCGGTGTTGGCATCACGCTTTTCGATCAACAAAAAGGCATGTTCACCCTGCCCGTCCGCGTCGAAACCAAGAATCTCTTCCACTTCGAAATCTTGCGCAGTAGCGCGCATGCGTCCACGCAGCGGCGCACCGCCATGAGCAAACGGAACCTCGATCATTCGTTGCCATCCAGGTCGAGACGCGCGACCAGTGATTTCAGTTCGGGATCCTCCGGCATCTCGGCCAATGGTTTGCTGCGACGTTGCAACAATACGACGGCCATCGCCGCGATGCCTTCCTCGCGCCCACAGAATCCAAGCTGCTCGGTCGTCGTCGCCTTGACGTTGATCTCGGCTTTCGCGCAACCGAGATCTGCCGCAAGGTTTTCGCGCATCGCGTCAGCATGCGGCCCTACCTTCGGTGCTTCACCAATCACGGTCACGTCCGCATTCGCCAGCGACCAGCCGCCCTCAATCATCAAGCCCGCGCAATGCAGCAGGAAGTGACGACTGCTGACATCCTTCCAGCGCGCATCAGACGGCGGAAAATGACGACCGATATCGCCCAGCGCAAGCGCACCAAGGATCGCATCGCAAAGCGCATGGATCACCACATCGCCATCGGAATGCGCCACCAATCCTTGCGAATGCGCAATCGTCACCCCGCCCAGAACAACGTGGTTGCCGGGCCCGAAGGTGTGAACGTCAAAACCTTGGCCGATGCGCATCAGGAGCGGGGAATCGAGAATGGGGAATGGAGAATCGTAGAGCAGATTGCACCGAGCTGACAGTTTTCCGTACGTACCGTCGATGCGTGCATTCAGCTTTTGCTCTTGTTTTTACCTATTCCCGATTCTCTATTCCCGATTCTCGTAACAACAGATACTCCGCCACCGCGCGATCCGCGGGCGTGGTCACCTTGATATTGTCGTCGCTGCCTTCGACGAGCAATGGTTTGAAACCTATTCGTTCCATGGCCATCGCCTCATCACTGACGACGATGCCATCCGCACGCGCGGATTCGAGCGCGGCGATCAACTCGGCGCGGCGAAACATCTGCGGGGTCAGAGCGCGCCAGCGAGATTCGCGTGGCTCGGTTTCGAGCACATGGCCGTTCACGTCGGCGCGTTTCAGGGTATCGCGAACGGGCGCGGCAAGCAGGCCGCCACCGGCAGGTATTCCGCGTGCGATCAAGGCGTCGATATCGCTGTGACGGACACACGGTCGTGCAGCGTCATGCACGAGAACGAAATCTTCGCCGGCAACCGCATCCGGCAAGGTACGCAATCCGGCCAGCACCGAATCAGCGCGTTCGGATCCCCCCAAGGCATGGATCAACGGTTTGCCGTTGAGCGCAGCCGTCACATTCGCCTGCGGATCATCCGCAGCAACCACCAACACGATGCCGACAATGCCAGGATGATCAGCTAGACGTTGCAGTGTCCAGTTGAGCAAGGTCTTCCCAGCAAATTCGACATGCTGCTTGGGCAACTCGCCACCAAAGCGGCGACCAGAACCTGCCGCAGGCACGATGCACCACAATCCGTGATCACTGCCGCGCATTCGGATCGCGCTTGATCGCCTTGGTCGGTTCGACCACTTCGTAGAACTTCTCGCCCGGCTTGACAAGTCCAAGCTCGGCGCGAGCGCGCTCTTCGACAGCCTCTGTCCCATCCTTGAGATTGGCTACTTCGGCGGCCAGAGCATCGTTGCGCGCTTTAAGCTTGTCGTTCTCGAGCTTCTGCTCGGCGACGGTCTTTTCCAGTTGCCAGACTTCCTTCATGCCACCCTGCCCGGCCCACAGCTTGACCTCCAGCGCTATCAGCAGGATCAACAGGATCAGGGCGACAAAGCGCAGCATGGCGTTGACCGGTCGCGCGCAGCGATCAGCCGTGGAAATCCGGAAGATTCGGAAAGGCCCTCGAGCCGGCATAACGCGCCTGCACGCCCAAGGCTTCCTCGATGCGCAGCAACTGGTTGTACTTGGCCACGCGGTCCGAGCGACACAGTGAACCGGTCTTGATTTGCGTTGCCGACGTCGCTACCGACAAATCAGCGATGGTCGTGTCTTCAGTCTCACCCGAGCGATGCGAAATGATCGACGCGTAATTCGCTGCCTCGGCCATCGCGATCGCGTCGAGCGTTTCGGTCAAAGTGCCAATCTGGTTGACCTTGATCAGGATCGCATTGGCGATATGCTTGCCGATGCCTTCGCGGAAGATCGCCGTATTGGTGACGAACAGATCGTCGCCGACCAGCTGCACGCTTTTGCCGAGACGATCGGTCAGCTTCTTCCAGCCATCCCAATCGCCTTCGGCCATGCCGTCTTCGATCGTGATGATCGGGTACTTCGCACACCAGTCCGCATAAAACTCGATCAACTGCTCCGGCGTAAGCACCTTGCCTTCGCCTTCGAGATGATAGGCACCATCCTTGTAGAACTCGGAGCTCGCGACATCGAGGCCCAGCCAGATGTCCTTGCCAATCCGGTAGCCCGTCTTGTTGACGGCCTCAAGAATCGTCTCGATCGCTTCCTCGTTCGATTTCAGATTCGGCGCAAAGCCGCCCTCATCACCGACCGACGTCGACAGACCGCGTCCCTTGAGCACGGATTTCAGCGCGTGGAAGATTTCGGTACCCGCACGCAGCGCTTCGGCGAAATTCGGCAGCCCAATCGGCAGCACCATGAATTCCTGCATGTCGACATTGTTGTCGGCATGCGCGCCGCCATTGACGATATTCATCATCGGCACCGGCAACTGCGGCGCGCGATCGCCGGCCAGATGCTTCCACAGCGGCAGCTTCTTCGAAGCCGCAACCGCATGTGCATTTGCCATCGAAACACCGAGCAGCGCGTTCGCGCCGAGCTTGCTCTTGTTCGCTGATCCATCGAGCGCGATCAGCTTTTCATCGAGACCGCGCTGATCCAGCGCATCGAAACCCTTGAGCGCATTCATAATCGTCTTGTTGACGTTGGCCACGGCATTCTTCACACCCTTGCCGAGATAGCGCGCCTTGTCTCCA
This sequence comes from Dokdonella sp., assembly GCA_039930065.1. Lineage (GTDB taxonomy): Bacteria > Pseudomonadota > Gammaproteobacteria > Xanthomonadales > Rhodanobacteraceae > Dokdonella. The sequence goes on along the minus strand of JBDSPX010000190.1, from coordinate 2,750 downwards.
TCGCGCAGTTCGACCGCCTCACGCGATCCGGTCGATGCACCGGACGGCACCATGGCTCGACCAAACGAACCGTTGGCGAGAGTCACTTCGGCTTCGAGCGTGGGATTGCCGCGTGAATCGAGAATTTCGCGTGCGTGAATCTTGCTGATGTTGCTCATGGAATAACTTTGCGCTCCGTATTTGGTATGGCCGATTTCAGCCCGCTTCGATGAAGCCACTTCGTTTGGTCAGCCGATCAAGTTCAATCAAGGTTTCAAGCAAAGTTGCCATTTTCCCCAATGGCCAAGCGTTCGGCCCGTCGCTGAGCGCCTTGTCGGGTTCGGGGTGGGTTTCCATGAAGATACCCGCGATGCCGACAGCGACCGCGGCGCGGGCGAGTACAGGAACGAACTCACGCTGGCCGCCGGACTTGCCGCCTGCTCCGCCCGGCAACTGCACGGAATGCGTCGCATCGAAGACAACCGGGCATCCGGTATCGCGCATCACGAATAACGAACGCATGTCGGAAACAAGGTTGTTATAACCAAAACTCGCGCCGCGCTCGCAGACCATGAGCTGCGGGTTGCCGCTGGTCTTGGCCTTGTCGGTGACGTGCTTCATTTCCCATGGGGACAGGAACTGGCCCTTCTTGATGTTAACCGGGCGGCCGACGCTACAGGCCTTGATGATGAAGTCGGTTTGTCGGCACAGGAACGCCGGCGTCTGCAGGACATCGACGACTTCGGCGACTTCTTCCATCGGCGTGTACTCATGGACATCGGTCAGCACCGGCACGCCGATCTGGCGCTTCACTTCCGAGAGAATACGCAGCCCCTCCTCGATACCGGGACCACGATGGCCACTGATCGAGGTGCGGTTCGCTTTGTCGAAGCTCGACTTGTAGATGAAAGGAATGCCGAGGCGCGCGGTGATTTCCTTGAGTTGCCCGGCCGTATCGAGAGCGAGTTGCTCGGATTCGATCACGCACGGACCGGCGATCAGAAACAACGGTTGATCGAGGCCGACCTCGAAATGGCAGAGTTTCACGCGGTGGCTCCCATCTTGGCGGTAACGACATCGTCGACGGCCGGCGCATCGCGAACAGCTTTGAACTCACGCGCGGCGCGAATAAAGCCGATAAACAATGGATGGCCATCGCGCGGCGTCGAGGTGAACTCTGGATGTGCCTGGCAGGCAATGAACCATGGATGGTTGGCGAGTTCGATCATCTCGACGAGCAGGTCATCCATCGACTTGCCCGATATGACGAGGCCGAGATCCTTGAATTTCTGCCGGTAGTGGTTGTTGAACTCGTAGCGGTGCCGATGACGTTCGCGGATGACATCCTGACCGTAGAGCTCGCGTGCGAGCGTGCCGGCCTTGAGTCGGCATTCCTGTGCACCAAGGCGCATCGTGCCGCCGAGACCCGAACTCTCATCGCGCTTTTCGACCTCTCCTGAACTCGTTGTCCATTCGGTGATCAGGGCGATCACCGGATCCTTGCAGGCGCGATCGTTCTCACTCGAATTGGCATTTTCGAGTCCGGCCACGTTGCGGGCAAACTCGACAACCGCCGCATGCATGCCATAGCAGATTCCGAAATACGGAACGCGATTTTCACGCGCGTACTTGGCCGCACCAATCTTGCCTTCGAAACCACGTTTGCCGAAACCGCCAGGAACGAGGATGCCATCGACATCCTTGAGCGCCTCGCCACCACGGCGCTCGACGTCTTCAGACTCGACCCAACGCAGGTTGACCCGCGTGTGTTGCTTGAGCGCACCGTGACGCAACGCTTCGCCGAGCGATTTGTAGGCATCCTTGTGCTCGACATATTTGCCAACGATAGCGATCGTCACCTCATCCCTGGGATTCTCGATCGCCTCGACGACGGCCTTCCACTCGGACAGATCAGCGGGCTTGGCTTTCAAGTTCAATCGATCAAGGACGATGTCGTCGAGCCCCTGCTGATGCAACCAAAGCGGCAAGCTGTAGATGACGTCGACATCGATCGCGCTGATCACGGCCTTTTCGGGCACGTTCGTGAACATCGCGATCTTGCGCCGATCCGATTGCGGCAATGGCTGTTCACAACGGCAGAGCAGCACATCGGCCTGAATACCGATCGAGCGCAGTTCCTTGACCGAATGCTGGGTCGGCTTGGTCTTGATCTCGCCGGCGGCCTTGATATACGGCACGAGCGTCAGATGCATGAACATCGACATTTCGGGGCCGTGCTCGATGCGGATCTGGCGGATGGCTTCAAGAAACGGCAGCGACTCGATATCGCCGACCGTACCGCCAATTTCGACCAGGGCGACGTCGTAGCCGCTGGTTGCTTCGTAGATGCGGTGCTTGATCTCGTCGGTGATGTGCGGGATGACCTGTACGGTCGCGCCGAGATAATCGCCGCGGCGTTCCTTGGCGATCACGCTTTCGTAGATCTTGCCGGTCGTGATCGAGTTCTTGCCGGTCAGGCGCGTGCTGACGAAACGCTCGTAATGACCCAGATCGAGGTCGGTTTCGGCGCCATCGTCAGTGACGTAGACCTCGCCATGCTGGAACGGGCTCATCGTGCCCGGGTCGACATTGATATAGGGATCCAGCTTCATCATCGTCACGCGCAAACCACGCGATTCGAGAATGGCGGCCAGAGACGCCGCAGCAATGCCCTTGCCAAGCGAGGACACCACGCCTCCGGTCACGAAAATCAGGGGGGTCATGGATAAGCGATCCGCAGGAAAACCGTATTCTACCGGCTAACGTCGACG
>JBDSPX010000189.1:0-5738 GCA_039930065.1 Dokdonella sp. | reverse complement strand
CGGCAAAATCGTTTGCGATCAAGGCGGCGATCGTGGTGCCGGGTTCGAGCAACGAAACCGAGAAGCGCACGGTGTTGCCGACGACGTAGGCGACCGCCATCGTTTCACCGAGTGCACGACCGAGGCCGAGGAATACGCCGCCAATCACCGCCGACTTGGTGTAAGGCAGAACGACGTCCCAGACCACTTCCCATTTCGTCGCGCCGAGCGCGTAGGCGGACTCCTTGAGTCGCGTTGGCACGGTCAGGAATACGTCACGCATGACCGACGAAACGAACGGAATAACCATGATTGCCAGCACGAACCCCGCTGTGAGCATTCCGATACCGATTGGCGGGCCCTGAAATACCGGGCCGATCAAGGGCAAGGTGCCGAGATGATCATTGAGCCAAGGGGTGACGTATTCCGTCATCACCGGTACGAGCACGAACAGGCCCCACATGCCGTAGATGATCGAGGGAATCCCGGCCAGCAGTTCGATGGCCGACCCGACCGGGCCACGCAACCATGATGGTGCGACCTCGGTCAAATACAGGGCGATGCCGAAACTCACCGGTACCGCGATCAACATGGCGATGGTGGCGGTGACCAAGGTGCCATAAATCGGAATCAGCGCGCCGTAACGGTTCTCGACGGGATTCCAGTCGGTCGAAAAAAAGAAATGCCAGCCTTCCTGGGCAAGTACCTCGCGTCCACCCCAGAGCATCGACAGGGCGGCTCCAGCGAGCGCGATCAGGACAAAAAAAGCGGTGAAGGCGAGCAGAGTGCTGAATCCCTTGTCCTGCAGCTCGTCGCGGCGGGACTCGGGGTTAGGTACGGAGCCGCGAGCTGCGATGGTGGTCATGGGAGAGCAATCAATGATGTGGTTCTGCCATTTCCCGGAGAAATGGAGATTCGTAAGCCACCAACGCATCGCGAAATGGTCCGATGCGGCGGTCGGTCTGCGGCGCGGCGCTGTCGCCGTACCGCAGACTTTAACGGGATTGCTTACTTGATGCGATCAGCCCAGTAGGCCTTGATCTGTGTCACCAGGCTTTCCGGAAGCGGCACGTAGTCAAGCGAAGCAGCCTGCGCCTTGCCATTTTCGTAGCCCCAGGTAAAGAAATCACGGGCAGCCTTGGCGCGCTCGGCGTCCTTCGGCTGAGCGTGCATGAGGACGAATACGGTCGCACTGATCGGCCAGGCTTCGTCTCCCGGTGCATTCGTGATCACCAGACTGAAATCCTTCGCGTTGGTCCAGTCGGCGCTGGCAGCGGCAGCGGCGAACGACTCGGCGCTCGGCGTGATGTTCTTGCCAGCGGCGTTCTGCATCTGCGTGAATGACATCTTGTTCTGCAGGGCATACGACAACTCGACGTAACCGATCGCGTTCTTGATCTGCTTCACATACGCGGCAACGCCTTCGTTGCCCTTGCCGCCGAGACCGGTCGGCCATTGCACCGAAGTGCCTTCACCGACCTTTTCCTTCCACTCCGGGCTCACCTTCGAAAGATAGTTGACGAAGTTGAACGTGGTACCCGAGCCGTCCGAACGATGCACGATCGTGATCTTGCCGTCGGGCAGGGACAGACCTTCGTTCATTGAAGCGATGGCCGGGTCATTCCACTTGGTGACCTTGCCGAGGAAGATGTCGGCGAGCAACGGACCGGTCAGCTTGAGCTTGCCCGGTTCGATACCGGCCACATTGACGACCGGCACGACACCGCCGATCACGACCGGAAACTGGACAAGTCCGGCTTCGGCCACATCTTTCGGGTCGAGCGGCTTGTCCGAGGCGCCAAAATCGACCGTCGAGGCCTTGATCTGTGCGATACCGCCGCTCGAGCCGATCGACTGGTAGTTGATCTTGTTCTGGGTGGCCGTGTTGTAGTCAGCTGACCACTTCGACATCAGTGGGAAAACGAAGGACGAACCGGCGCCGGTGACTTCCGAGGCATGGGCTGCGCCGATACTGGCTGCGATCGCAATGACCGCGGTACTCAACTTGATCGAAAGATTCACGCTGGCAACTCCTTGAGGGAACGAAAAAAGGCTACTGAGACGCACTTTGTAGCCGTTCAAGGTTGCAAGCTTGTGAGTCTTTTGTTTCAGTTGGGTTACACAGGGGCCGGGAATCGAGAATCGGGAATTGTGGGAAGCGGCTTTAGCCGCGATGCACTTCATCCGGCCGATCAACAGCGCCATCGCTAACGAAATGGGCGCCCTCAATCCCCGCTGATAAACGCCGGGCCTTTACCCACGGTCTTCTCATACACACCCTTTCCCGCTCGCTTGTACTGGGTAAAGCCATGCTTTCCTGCATGGCTTTCACTGGTGCGGTGGGCCTGACCTGAAACGACTTGCGGTGCGCTGATGACACGATGAATCGGCGCGGCGCATTGGGGGCAGGCGATCAGTGCAGGATCAGAGAGACGCTGCAGCAATTCGATGCCATCGCGGCAATGCTCGCAACTGTCGTGATCGGGAATGTATTGATAGATCGGCATGCGCAGAGAATGCGGCCACGCTGGTGAGGAATCAATCGGCAGGGTGACCGCCGAGTTGCAATGGATGTCGCTCATCGGCCAAATCCGAGAGGCGCTTCCATCGATTGACGATCTTGCAAAACAGTTCGGCCGTGCGCTCAGTGTCGTACACCGCCGAATGCGCCTCGTTTGCATCCCAACTTTCACCGGAAGCAGCCACCGCGCGCGCAAGTACGGTTTGCCCATAGGCGAGGCCAGCCAAGGTGACCGTATCGAAATTGCTGAACGGGTGAAACGGATTGCGTTTGTGCCCGGTGCGGCGCACAGCAGCATTGAGGAAGCTCAAATCAAAACCCGCGTTGTGTCCGACCAGGATGGCGCGCTGGCACTCCGCGGCGCGCATGGCCGCACGCACAGGCGCGAACACGTGATCGAGCGCTGCACGCTCGTCCAAGGCATTGCGAAACGGATGATCGGGATCGATTCCGGTGATTTCGAGCGCGCGCGGATCAAGGTTCGCGCCAGGGAACGGCACGACATGCGTGGAAACGGTCGGCTGCGGAAACACGAAGCCTTCAGAATCCATGCCGATCACGACCACAGCAATTTCAAGCAGGGCATCGCGGTCACAATTGAAACCACCGGTTTCGACATCAACAACGACGGGAAGGAAGCCGCGGAATCGCTCGGCGATCCGCGTGACGGAAGTAGTCTCAGGCATCGCTCAAGAATAGCGGATTGCGGATTGCCCGTGGCGAAAAGCGAGCCAACATCGAAATCCGACTTGCTGAGTTCATCACTCCCCGGCCGTGATTCCTTGTGTGCGCAAGTCTCAGACTTTCGGTGTATCTCGTGTTTCAGCGGACGCGAGGCCGCCACGTTGCTGAAATATCTCGGATACAAGACTGAAATGTTCCAGTAACAAACTGTCAATAATCTTTGCATCCTAGGAAGCCCAGTCCCGGTTTCCGACGTTCATTCCCCGCCCAGAGAAAGTCTTATGAAACGCCTAGTCCCCCGTCTGCTTGCTGCTGCTATTGTTTCAACGCTGGCCGCACAGGCCCACGCTGATATCGCCATTGATGTTATCGGCCCTTACGAAGTCAGCTTTGAAGGCCTCGTTCAGGCTGACGGCAACTGGTACAACAACGACGTTGCCGATCTCAATGGAACGACCGGCACCAACGGCAAGGACAGCGAGTTTGAAATGCGTCGCGCCGAGCTCGTGCTGAAAGGCAAGGGCACCATGTTCGATTGGGTGCTCGGCTACGACGCCAAGGCCAACAAGTGGCTTGACGTCAACCTGAAGTGGAAAATCGGCTCGAACTATGTGATGGTCGGCCAGTTCAAACAGGTCAACAGCCTCGAAGAGCTGAGCAGCACCAAGAACAATGACTTCATTGCCAAGGCTATGGTTACCAATACCTACGGCATCAGTCGCCGCGTTGGCGTCGCCTATGGTGACGGCGGCAAGAACTGGGGCTATACGGTCAATGCTTTTGGTCGTGAACTGACCCGCAATACCAACAAAGGTCAGGGCTATGGCGGCCGCTTTTACTATGCTCCAATTGTCGAAGATGGCAGCGTCCTGCATTTCGGTATTTCAGCAGTCGACTACGATACGGCCAACGACACGCAGCGCTGGCGCACACGTCCGGATGCGGACCTGGCGACCGCTCGTCTGATCGATACCGGCAACATCCTCAACAGCGACCGCAATCGCACATTTGGTCTGGAAGGGATGTGGATCGGTGGCCCGTTCAAGGTGCAGAGCGAATACATGCGCACCAACACGACGCGCACAAATGCAACCTCGGCTCCCGACTTCAGCTCGGACAGCTGGTACGTTTCCGGCCTATGGAACCTGACCGGCGAGACCTGGGGCTACAAGGGTGGTACCCCCACCACGCCATTGCCGAATGATCCGGCTGCGGGAATGTGGCAGGTTGGCGTCCGCTACGACAACACCAATCTCAATGATGGAACGATCAAGGGTGGCGACGAGCACAACATCACTCTCGGCGTTAACTACTATTGGCACTCGAACTTCAAGATCATGGCCAACTACGTGGCCGTCTCCAGCTCCAAGTACAACGCAGCACTCGGTGGAGATCTTAGCGACGACCCGAATATCTTTGAGACTCGTCTGCAGTTCTTCTGGTAATCCAGAGCGGGTCTCCCGAGATCTCGCGACTCTCCCGCGAGGTTCCTGGTAAACCCGCCATGATTGAGGCGATGCGTCGAACGCATCGCCTTTTTCATTTCGCCTCCAGTGTCTTGAGTCGGTAGCTGCACAAATCACGAATCAGGCAGGTTGGACAATCCGGCTTGCGCGCCTTGCATACGTAGCGACCGTGCAGGATCAGCCAGTGGTGTGCGTCTTGCCGAAACTCTGGCGGAATGACGCGAACCAGCTTGTCCTCAACTGTCCGAACATCCTTGCCCTTTGCCAGCCCTGTGCGATTGGCGACACGGAAGATATGCGTGTCGACGGCGATCGTCGGCTCGCCGAAAGCGGTGTTGAGCACAACATTGGCGGTCTTGCGACCGACGCCGGGCAGGGCTTCCAGCGCTTCGCGACTTCGTGGCACTTCACCCGCATGCTCGTCGACCAGGATCCGACACGTTGCCATCACGTTCTTCGCTTTGGCGTTGAACAGCCCGATCGTCGAGATGTGTCGTTTCAATTCTTCCTCGCCGAGATCGAGGATGGAGTGCGCTGTGTTGGCGAGCGGATACAAGCGACGCGTCGCCTTGTTGACGCCTACGTCGGTCGCCTGCGCCGAGAGAATTACCGCGATCAGCAGTTCGAATGGCGTTGTGAAATCGAGCTCGGTGGTTGGTTTCGGATTGAACTCGCGCAAGCGCGTGAACATCTCGATGACGTTTTCGCGCTTCATTGCGATGAGGATCCGTCGGCCTTGCCGGCTTTCGCTTCGCGCTTGGCCTTGCCTCGTGCAATCGCTTCGAGCACCGCGTTGCGGCTGATTGGTGCCACGCTTGGCGCGTCGGTTCGCTGTGCCGATTCGCGGCGTGAACTGCGTTTGTCTTCCTTTTGCGCGAGACGCCGATTGCGCGCCTCGAAGCGCGATTTTGAGTAGGCCGCGCGATCAAGAATTTCAGCGCGAGCGAGTGGCGTTGCCGACGTTGCGGCCATCGAGATGCAATCGACCGGACACGGCGGAATGCAGAGTTCGCAACCGGTGCATTCCGCCGTGATGATCGTGTGCATGCGCTTTGCCGCGCCGACGATCGCATCAACCGGGCACGCCT